>CAZCPH010000402.1:0-3583 GCA_964500105.1 uncultured Mariniphaga sp.
TAGAGCACCTGACTCATAATCAGGGGGTCCCTGGTTCAAGCCCAGGTGGGCCCACTTAAATGAAAGTTGAAAATGAAAGAGTTGCAGAAGAAAAATCCTGCAACTCTTTTTTTTCCAAAACTTACCCAAATTATTTTTGATTCTTCGGATACAAAGATTTCTAAAGTAATATCAAAACATTTCTGCTTTACTCTGAGCTTTGAACAGGCTATAATGGTTTCTATATCAGATAATTATAGCTCTACCGGAATAAATTCCACCGACCAGATATTGTTGTCTTTTCCTTTGCGCAAAACCGATAATTCAGTGCCGGAACTGTTCGAGAACACATAATGCGCTTCCACTTCATAAGCGGTTGTTTGGGCGTCGGGCTGGTATAAATTGTCGTAGTGATATGTATTTGTCAGGGTATAATCGTTGTCTTCAAACTGGTAAATGGTTGCCGCAACCGGAGGGTAATAGGAATGGAGATAATAACTGAATATCGCCCAAATACTGTGCGCCGGCTCTGACCAGTCAGCCCACCATGTGATATAAGGGTAGTCAGCAACTTTTAATTGACCGATTGCGGAAGTTGAACTTAAGTGCGATCCGGTAATTTCTGTTACAGATGATGTTCTGATTATGTCAGAAATTCCGGTTATTATTAATTTGTTCTCATCGAAAAACCAAACATTACCAATTGTTTCATGAGAATAACTCTTTAGATTTTTCGCATCAACATCAAAAACATATATCCCCGATGGGGAGACATTTTGTCTTGATGCAATAATGTAAGGTTGATCCGGGACTTTTTTTAAACTGGCTGTCCCCAGACTCCGGCTGGAAAGAATCGTTTCGTAAGTTTCATCATTATTCGCATTTATCCAGAATAAGCCGGAGTTTGAACTGTTTGCCTGTGTGTAGCAAAACCATCCGTCATTTGCCCATTCCACGTCGAAAACCGTAAGATCTAATTCATATGTCTTTGTTGTTGAATAATTTGTCAAATCCACCATGCTAATCATTCCGCCGTGGCCAACCAGCGCTTTTGTGAAATCTTCGGAAATTGACAAAGAGGTCGGGGCTTTGCTTAATGCAATTTCGTGCAAAACAGATTTATCTGTTAAATCGTAAACCACCAGCTTATTTGGCTGACCGGCAACGTAATACAAAGTATTTGTGTTCTTATCGAAAGTCACATCAAAAATATTCCCTTCCAATGGATGTATGTTTGCCGGGGTTCCGGGCATACGGACAGACACGTTTACCGGATACGAGGGGGTGTTGGGGTCGTTGGATTTCAGATAAATGGTTGCCGAACTTAATCCAGGCTCAAGCCTGGTGCGGTCGCAGGTAAAGACCACATCGCTGTAAGAAGAATAGGGAAGTTGAATTCCGTTTGCAGGTGAAATTGACAACCATTCGGGTAATTCTTCAAAATTCCATATCAGCAATCCATCTCCATAGTTAGAAATTCTAAAAGTTTTGCTGGTTTCAGAACTCCCAAAATCAAGCCGGTTATCAAACAAGCTTAGAATGGGTGTTCCCAAATCGGCAGAAACTGTTATTTCTATGTACGGCGTATTCTTGTCGTTAGTCTGAAGAGTAATCAATCCACTCAAACTATTGCTTTGTGCGGCCTTTTCAGCATCCAGAATAAAAGGAATTGAAGCAGCGGCGCCCTGGCCCAGCATAACGGAGCTAATGTTGAACTGGTTCATATCTACCGTCAGCCATTCGGGCATGCCAACAATATCCCACAACAAAATGCCGTCGCCCGAATTTGAAATTTCCAAGTGATTGTTATAATTATTGTAATGTATTGCAAATGTACGGTTTACTTGCACAGCAGGGTTTCCTTCGTTAATATAATACACGGGGATTGCATATTTTTTACCGCTTGCAGATATAAGCATCTGATCGATGTAAATGCCTGTTTTTGAAAAATCTGTTTCTGTTTTGGCTTTGCAATGAATTGTTGCAAAATCATTTGTAAATCTGCCTGAATTATCGTCTGCACTCAGCCAGTCGGGTTTACTGTCGATACTGTATTCGGCATTTCCCGCACCTTCGCAATGAAACTGATAATAGTCGGCTTCCCACGCCGGTGAAATGATAATTGCGGATTCTGCCACACCGGATATATCGAGGCGTTCATTTACAAAGTCATCGCTGCACGAAAAAAGTAAAATTGCAGACGATAATGTTATGATATTTTTCAAAAACCGTTTCATACTGATGAATTTTTGTTTCTGCGTCATTCGGTTAGAAATTGTAGCGAATGGTAAACCCGTAATCGACATGAGAGACATTTAAAGCCTTTTCAAGTTTCTGATCTTCCATATCGTTATTGAAGCCCTTGAACGAAACTTTTTGAAGTTTTGCCCAGATAAAATTTCCTGCCACCCCTGCCGACAGTTGCGGAGAAATACAATATTCGAGCGACAAACCGGCTTTGGCGCCGAAAGCTGTACTTTTTGTTACTGCATTTGCATTGTTGTAATATTGCGGAGGTTCCCCGTCGTAATCGTAATTGTCCCAAAAAATCTGATATTCATTGCCCCTCTTTTCATTACGGAACATAATAATACCTGGCGATAGGGTTTCTGTAATTTTTATTTTCCTTTTCCTGTCAGGAAATTGCTGAAACAGAACCGAAGGCCCGATAAAATGGGTATAAATTTTTTCATTCAGTTCCATATTAACGTACATGGGAATGTTCATTCCGCCGTATCCGTTGATTAAAAAATTGCCTTCCGAAGCTGAATAAAAAAGGGAATAATCGGCGCCAACTCCCAGAAAGGAAGTCATCAAATAATGAAAACCCGCATTTATATGATACCCGTTTTTGAGCTTCCCTGTGTAATTGTCTGTCTCCGATTCCGAAACCCCTGCTCCTGTCATCATATTTTTAAAACTGTCAAAATCGGTAAACGAACGCGCCAACCCTCCTTGTATTGTAAACAGGTAACGGCGCTCAGGTTTTTGCCGGGTGTTTTTCTGACGATTAAAGCTATCAAGTGCGCCTGGCTTTCCTGCCCGAAAATATTGATGTACATCAGAAATGGCTATTGATTTTCCGACAACATGGCTTTCAGAAGTTTTTTGTTCATAGTTAATCCGCTCCCCACCAACCGATATTATCCGGCATTCAATGGTATCTTTTCTAACGGTAATAATTTTGTCTTGTGCTTTCGCTACAGCAAACGACATAAAAAATAACAGAATCAGCAGCAATTTTTCCATTGGAAATGCACGGTTTTGGTTTTTTTTTTGCAATTATAAAATCACTTCAAATTTATGCATTTTCTCATTTCACACAACATGTTTTCAGATTGAAGAATACATTTCCTGTTCTCCTGCATCAAACACAGAACCATCATTCAATGCCCGTAAAAATATCCACATCTTCCGCTGACGCAATCATTGAGCCGTAGTCAGATGTATTGATATCATCTTCAACACCAACATAGCAACCCCTCATCAAATTATCTAAATTCACTTCGTTCAACGAACCAAATGTATTATTCAGTTTGAGTGGTATTAAGAGACTGTTTTAAATTTATCCATTTATTCTATTTTGCGTCTTTTTCACTCATAC
>CAZCPH010000403.1:0-3578 GCA_964500105.1 uncultured Mariniphaga sp.
TTTTCGCTATATACTCGCTGTAATCGGAACCCATATTCTTGCCATTCAACCCGAAAGCGGGGAAGTAGTCTGGAGCTATAAATATTACAACCCCGATTTGTGGGATCAAACCGGGTTAATCTGGACCAACACGCCGGTGTTTAAAGACGATGAAATTTTTCTGACCATGGGGTACGATTACTATGCTGTGATGCTGAAAATGGATTCCACCGGCACTTCGGTCTCTGAAAAATTTATTGACCGGACTTTGGATAATCACCACCACGGCGTCATTCTGCACGACGGTCATCTGTACGGCTCCAACTGGTACAACAACAAACAGGGGCGCTGGGTATGCATGGTCTGGGACACAGGTGAAATCAAATACGTTGACGATTGGGACAGTAAAGGTGCTCTGGTGATGGCCGACGGTATGTTTTATGCATACAACGAACGAGGCAATGTGGGTCTGGTAAAACCTGATCCGGGTGGTTTCGAGGTAGTAAGCCAGTTTCGTATTACAAAAGGAGCCGGTCCCCATTGGGCGCACCCTTTTATTTCCGACGGAAAATTGCTAATACGGCATGGCGATGTACTTTTTGTTTTCGATATAAAAGAAAAATGAAATGGATTTTCAAACCTTCAAGATTTCAAAAATCCTGGAGGTTTAAGAATAAACTTTGATGGACAGCAAACAAATCATAAAAATTGTTTCTTATTCTCTGGGAATCACCTCTCTCGGGTTTCTTTTCTGGTGGCTGAGCTATAATCCAACCAGCGATTTTGAACTTCTGATTGAAGGTGCTGATAACCGCGGGGCTGGCGCAGAAGCTCAGGAAGTAGAGATTGGTGAATATTTTGAACAGTTTGCAGCCGATTATACTGAACTATCGGAAACCTGGCCCCGATTCAGGGGAGAAGATTTCGACAACATTTCCAAATCTCCGGTAAAACTCATCGATAATTTCGGAAACGATGGCCCCAAAATTTTATGGTCGAAAGAGCTGGGTGAAGGGCACTCAGGAGCAGCTATTTACGAAGGACTGGCTTACATTCTGGATTATGACGAAGAGGAGCGGGCTGATATTTTACGTTGCTGGTCGCTGCTCGACGGTAAAGAAATGTGGGTACGCGGTTACAAACTGAATATCAAACGAAATCACGGTATGTCGCGCACCATTCCGGCAGTTACAGAAGATTACATCCTGACCATCGGTCCAATGTGCCATGTGATGTGCGTCGATCGCGAAACCGGCGATTTTCGTTGGGGACTTGATGTGGCGCGTGAATATGAATCGGAAATACCTTTGTGGTACACCGGTCAGTGCCCGCTTATCGACGATGGAAAAGCCATTATTGCTACCGGCGGAAATGCCCTCATGGTGGCCGTCGATATGGAAACCGGGGAGAAAATATGGGAAACACCCAATCCCGAGGGCTGGAAAATGTCGCATTCATCGGTGATGCCGTTCACATTTGGCGGGCGTAAAATGTATGTTTACAGCGCTATTGGAGCGCTTGTAGGTATTGCTGCCGATGGCGACGATGCCGGTGAAATTCTCTGGCAAACAACGGTTTGGAATCACTCGGTTGTGGCGCCATCGCCCGTTTGCATGCCCGACGGAAAAATATTTATGACTGCCGGATACGGTGCCGGAAGTATGATGGCACAACTTTCGGAAAATAACGGGGAGTTTACCATCGAAGTACTTTCCAAATATCCTCCGCGCGATGGCCTGGCCTGCGAGCAGCAAACGCCGCTCTACTGGAACGGTCATCTGTTCGGAATTGTACCCAAAGACGGCGGGCCCAACCGGAATCAGCTGGTCTGTGTACATCCCGACAATCCGCAACAAATGGTTTGGACCAGCGGAACAGAAAACCGGTTCGGACTGGGACCTTATTTTATTGCCGATGGAAAAATGTTCATCCTGAATGATGACGGAACACTGTTCATTGCCAGGCCAAGTACCGACAGATACATTCAGGTTGACAGTTATAAAATTATTGAAGACGGACACGATGCCTGGGCACCGTTCGCCGTTGCCAACGGATATTTAATCATGCGCGATGCAACAACTGTGGTTTGTATCGATTTAAACGTTTAAATCAAAAAAATGAAAAACAAGGGAATCATCACTTTTCTCCTCATTCTGGCTGTTGTCATTGTGGCTGTAATTATGGGCGATTATGTTTCCGACAGGCCTAATCGCAGCAAACCAAACCCATACGCTTACGAAGTGGATGAATTTAAAACCGTTGATCCGGAACTGATTCATTATAAAGAAATTAAGAATTTCAGGTTTGGTTTGGAAGAACCTGTTTCCATTGCTGTTTTCGATGATAAAATCTACATTGCCGGAGATAATCGGTTAAAAGTAATTGATTTAACTGGTGCGCTTTTGAATGATTTTACCCTGCCCGGGAAGCCTCAGACGGTTGAAGTTCTTGGCCAAACCGTTTACATTGCTATCGACAACCAGATTCTGGTTTACGATCAACAGGGAAACCTTCAGAATGAATGGGAATCACTTGATGCGAACTCGCTGATTACTGCTATTGCGGCGACTGAAAATGATGTTTTTGTGGCCGATGCAGGGAAACGTAAAGTGATAAGGTATTCTAAGGATGGAGAAATACAGAATGAGTTTGACGGAAAAGCCGAAGAAGGTGTTTTGCACGGATTTATCATTCCCAGTCCCTGTTTCGATCTGGATATTAATGATATAGATGAACTTTGGGTGGTAAATCCCGGCCTCCATGCGTTGGAAAATTATACGTACAACGGAAATTTAAGATCACATTGGGAAAATACAAGCATGCGGCCGGAAGGATTTAGCGGATGCTGCAACCCGTCGCATTTTACTTTTTTAAATGACGGGCGGTTTGTAACCAGCGAAAAAGGGTTGGTTCGCATAAAAACCTATAAACGATCGGGCGAGTTTGAGGGAGTTGTGGCTGAACCCGCTAAATTTGTTGACCAGGGCCGTGCCCCCGATGTGGCAGCCGACAGCCAAAACAACATTTATGCGCTCGATTTCGATAAAAAAGTTATTCGGGTTTTCGAACCCAAAATTAGCGGCGGACTTTAGTCCGGTGATTGAATGATAAAAACAGCACCAGGCTTCAGCCTGGTGATTAAAATAAAGTGAAGAAAAAAGGTGCAACCACATCCGTTGATTGAAAACAAATGTTCTATGCACCGCAAAAAGAAAGAACTAAAAAGGGATGAACCGAAAAGAATTTTTAAAAACCGGAGGCAGAATTTTAATTCTTAGTGGAATGGCAGCCACAACCGGCTACCTGGTTGTCAACCAAAAAGTGGATACCAGCTGTTCGGTTTCACCGGCCTGCCAAAAATGAATTACCGCAGGCTGTCGAGACCAAAAAGAATGAACATCTGAAGGGAATAACTCCTTAGGAGTTAAATGTTTGTAACCCCCGGTTTCAACCGGGGTGGGTTCAGGAAGAGCAGTTTTTAACAAGGCGCAAGCAGGTCAGTAGTTTGAAAAACGAACAAATCATGCGCCGCATATTAAAATGATTATTGAATAAAAATAGCCCCCGGTTTCAACCGGGGGATTATGGTATAAAAATTT
>CAZCPH010000404.1:0-1367 GCA_964500105.1 uncultured Mariniphaga sp.
GCAGCCTCCTCACTTGAAATGTGGCCTGCTGAATGATTTTTCAGAATTCCTTTTTCGATGGTTAACAGGTTGCATCGCAGCGCCAAATCGCCGGGCTGCAGTTCAACACCCATGCTGGCAGCTTCCAGCACACCACGCCCGTCGTAAACTTCCTCTACATCGTAGCCCAGCACAGCCATGTTGGCAATTTCGCTACCCGGATGCATGGTTTCCGGAACGGTAATCAGTCTGCCGGTTTGCCCATACTTAGCCATCCAGTCGATGTGCGGTTTTTCGGCCATCTGCAATGGTGTTTTTCCGCCAAAACCGGCCAACGGTTCATCCGCCATTCCATCTCCAAGAATAATTAAATGCTTCATTTTAAAAAACTCTGAACTTTAAACCTTAAACTCTGAACTAAATATTCGACACCTTAATCAAATCGGCAAAAACGCCTGCGGCAGTAACCGAAGCTCCTGCACCGTAACCTTTTATAAGCATGGGGAACTCGTGGTACCGTTCGGTGGTGTACATTACCAGGTTGTTACTTCCTTCCAGATCGTAAAACGGATGCCGAGAATCCACTTCCTGAAGACTTACCTGTGCTTTTCCGTTTTCGAACTGCGCAACAAACCGCCACTTTTTATTTTCGCTTACAAGCTTTTTCCGCTTTTCTTCAAATCCCGCATCCAGTTGCGGAATGTTCTTCCAGAAATCTTCCTGCGTGCCATGAAACAGGTCATCGGGCACAAAACGATTGATGGTTATATCCTCCATTTCAATCGGATAACCCGATTCGCGTGCCAGAATCAGTATTTTTCGTGCAACATCCACGCCGCTCAGATCCACCCGCGGATCAGGTTCTGAAAATCCCTGTTCTTTTGCCATTCTAATGGTTTTGCTCAGCGGAACATCAGCTGAAATGGTGTTGAAAATAAAATTCAGCGTACCCGAAAGCACAGCTTCTATTTTTAAAATCCGGTCGCCGGAATTTACCAAATCGTTCAACGTATTTATTATTGGCAAGCCTGCTCCCACATTAGTTTCAAACAAAAACTTCACGCCCTTTTGCTTGGCGATATTCTTTAGTGAAATATAGTTTTCGTAAGTTGAAGAAGCAGCCACCTTATTGGCCGTAACCACCGAAATGTTGGCAGCCAGAATATCTCTGTAAAATTTCGAAACGTCTTCGGAAGCCGTGCAATCCACAAAAACAGAATTGTAAATGTTCATGGCTTTCATTTCGTCCACAAATCCTCTCAGGCTCGATTTCTTGTCTGAAAGCTCCAGTCCTTCCTTAAAGGCAGCCATATCAATGCCATCGCGCCGGAAAGCCATTTTTTTGGAATTGGCCACACCAGTCAGTTTAATTTTGAGGTGCTTTTCCT
>CAZCPH010000404.1:1377-2808 GCA_964500105.1 uncultured Mariniphaga sp.
GCTTATCAAGTTGACATGGCTCTTTGTTGTGCAAGCAATGACAATAGCATCCATTGCATGATGACGATGGTCAATTCTTTTTTTATTAAAGCCTTTTTGCAGTTCGAGTGGCATATTGGGAATTATATGACCTTCTGCATTTGTTGCAGTAAACTTCCACCCACAGTGCCAATACCCATCAAAAAAACGTTCAATTCCACATTCTCGGAAAGGAAAAATGATTCGTGCACCACATTCAGGGTTTTACGCAGTTCCGAATTTTTCACCACCCACGAAATATTCAGCTCTGATGCTCCCTGTGCAATGGCAATAATGTTAATACCATTTTTTCCTATGGTGGAAAACAGTTTTCCGGCTATGCCCGTGGTGTGTTTCATGTTCTCACCCACAATGGCCACAACCGACAGCTCTCTTTCTATATCAATTTTGCTAACCTGCCCGGTTTCAATTTCCTTCTCAAACTCGGCACGAATTGCACTTTCCGCCAATTCAACTGCGGGTTCATCAATGGCTACACTAATGGAATTTTCGGAAGAGGCCTGTGAAATCAGAATCACATTCACGTTAACACGTGCCAGCGCCGTAAACAACCGCATGGAAATACCTGTAACACCTACCATTCCGATACCCTGAAGGGTAACCAGCGAAATTCCCGAAATAGAGGAAATCCCTTTAATAGGCCTTTCTCTGGGAGTTTGTGCGCTACTTAAAATGAGTGTTCCTTCATTTTCAGGTTTGAACGTATTTTTGATGCGAATGGGAATTCCTTTCTGGTAAACCGGCAAAATGGTTGGCGGATAAATCACTTTGGCGCCAAAATGCGAAAGTTCCATTGCTTCGGAATAGGTCAGTTCCGGAATGGTGTATGCTTTGCTTATAACACGCGGATCGGCAGTCATAAATCCGTCAACATCGGTCCAAATTTCCAGCGAATTCACTTCCAGAGCTGCCGCCAGAATGGCTGCCGTGTAATCAGACCCGCCACGACCGAGGGTTGTAAATTCACTTTTTGCATTTTTTGCAATAAACCCGGGCATCACGGCAATTCCCGAAAATTCAGCAAATTCTTCCTTTATTTTTTGGTTTGTTATGGTGAAATCGACCCGTGCTTTGCCAAAATTACTATCGGTTTGAATGAGTTCCGAAGAATCTTTACGCACAGCACCCGGAATAAACTGAGCCACAAGGTGCGACGAAATGCGTTCTCCGATTCCGGCAATCCGGTCGAGGGTTTTTGGTGTAAGCTCCCCCACCAGAGTAATTCCGGTTAAAATCTGCTCAAGTTCATCCAGCAATTCTTCAGCTATGTAAACCATGGCTCCCGAACCGTTAAACAGATCGTCGATAGCCTGTTTGTGCCGGTTTTTTATTTCAGTAAGAATGGGATGAAAATCGCCGGAACCTGCTGAAGCAATCCGGGCTGCATTTAAA
>CAZCPH010000404.1:2818-3571 GCA_964500105.1 uncultured Mariniphaga sp.
TCGGTAACTCCACCCAATGCAGAAACAACAACAATGGTATCTTCGTTTTGCTGCTGAACAATCTCTTTTACCTTCCTGATGTTTGCAGCCGAGCCCACCGATGTTCCGCCAAACTTTAAAACCTTCATTTTATTTCACTTTTCATTAAAAAAAACCGGATGAAACGACAGAATCGGATCATCCGGAAAAATCTGTCCTGTAGAATATTTTTATGCTGTTGTTGTAATTCCTGAAATCGCTTCCAGAATTTTTGTTTCAAGTTCGTGAGCAAGTTCAGGGTTGTCAAGAATCAGATTGCGAACAGTTTCGCGCCCCTGACCGAGTTTTGTTTCGCCATAACTGAACCAGGATCCACTTTTTTTAATGATATTGAACTGAACGCCCAGATCAATTATTTCGCCCGATTTTGAAATGCCTTCGCCAAAAAGAATATCAAACTCTGCTTTACGAAATGGCGGAGCCACTTTGTTTTTCACCACTTTCACCCGCACGTTGTTGCCTGTTGCTTCATCTCCATCCTTTATCTGCCCTATACGGCGAATATCGAGCCGAACCGATGCATAAAACTTCAGGGCATTCCCGCCAGTGGTGGTTTCCGGATTGCCAAACATAACGCCAATTTTTTCGCGCAACTGGTTGATAAAAATGCAACAGGTTTTGGTTTTGTTAATGTTTGCAGTGAGTTTTCGAAGTGCCTGAGACATCAAACGCGCCTGCAAACCCATTTTTGAATCTCCCATTTCGCCTTCCAGT
>CAZCPH010000405.1:0-3569 GCA_964500105.1 uncultured Mariniphaga sp.
CTCCATGGCTACAGAAATGGGCGCCATCGCCATCTTTTTTCCACCTTCGGAGGAAGTTGTCGATTACTGCCGGAAACGCTCCGGAAAAGAATTTGAAGCGGTTTTTCCCGATGATGAAGCTGTTTATGCCGAAGTTTTCCATTTGAACTTAACCGATTTTAATCCGGCCGTTTCAATGCCCGGAAAACCGCATGATGTAAAGGATGTGGATGAAGTTTCAGGCATTAAAATCGACTCGGCATTCATTGGCAGTTGTACCAACGGACGTATGGAAGATTTGCGTATAGCAGCCAGCATTCTGGAAGGAAAAAAAGTGTCGCCGGGAGTAGTGCTGAAAATTGTTCCTGCCACCGATGAAATCTGGAGAAAATGCCTTGATGAAGGATTGCTGAAGATTTTTAAGGAAGCCGGTGCATTGGTTGGCAACGCCGGTTGTGCGGGTTGCGCTGCGGGTCAAATCGGGCAAAACGGTCCGGGCGAAGTGACCATCAGCACAGGGAACCGTAACTTCGCCGGCAAACAGGGAAAAGGTGAAGTTTATTTGGCTTCGCCGGCAACAGTAGCGGCGTCGGCGGTGGCGGGGTATATTACTCAGGAAAATGCGGTGCCCGAATCGCCTTCCCATTTTGTTTCACTGAAAGAAAAACCGGTTTCTGTTGTTTCCAAAACCGGAAAACGTGAAGAAAAACCCGGGGTGTTGACAGGAAAAGTTTGGTTAATCGATGAAGACAACATAGATACCGACATGATTTTTCACAACCGGCACCTGGCCATCACCAATCTCGAAGAAATGGGGCCATTCACGTTTGGCAACCTGAAAGGATGGGAGGATTACGCGCTAAAGTCGGAACCGGGAGATATTGTCATTACGGGAAAAAATTTTGGCTCCGGCAGTTCGCGCCAACAGGCGGTGGATTGTTTTATTGCGCTTAAAAACCAGGCCATTCTGGCCAAATCGTTCGGAGCTATTTACGAGCGGAATGCCATCAACGCAGCATTTCCGGTGCTGGTTTATCATTCAGTGGATGAACTGAATCTGAAAAACCGCGACCGCATTCAGGTTGATTTGCGCAGTGGAAAAGTGACCAACCTCGAAAACGGAAAGGAAGCAACCGTTGAACCGTTTTCCGGGGTTCAGATGCAGATTTATAAAAGGGGAGGGCTGTTGAGTCCTGTTTGAAATGAGAAGTAAAATGCAAAAACATTCACCCTTCGACTCCGCTCAGGGTGACCGTCACCCTGAGCGGAGTCGAAGGGTGGACAAGTTTCAATTAAAAAAATTAATGTCATGTCAGCAAAAACTTTTATAGAAAAAATACTGGAGGCGCCAGTCGGGGAGATTGTTTTCCGAAATCCGGACCTGGTGCTGACCCACGACAACACCTCTGCCATTGAAACCATTTTCAGAAAAATGCATGGCGAAACGGTGTTTGACCAAAACCAGTTGCTGGTGGTGCTCGACCACAACGCACCACCCACCGACTCAATTCTGGCCAACAAATACCAGGCAATCCGCCGCTTTGTGAAAGAACAGGGCATTGAAAAATTTCATGATGCGGGCGAAGGAATCTGCCACCAGTTGATGGCAAAATATGCCCGTCCGGAGATGATAATCGTGGGCAGCGACAGCCACACCTGCACAGCCGGGGCTTTTAACGCTTTTGCAGCGGGCATCGACCGCACCGAGGCAGCCGGAATCTGGCGCACCGGCGAAACATGGTTTAAAGTGCCCGAATCCATCAAAATTACCCTCACCGGCGAATTGCAAAAATATGTGTCGGCTAAAGATGTGGCGCTTTACATCATTGGCATGCTGGGGGCCGCTGGCGCCGATTACCTGTCGGTGGAGTTTCACGGAAGTGGTGTGCGAAACTTGTCAATTTCTGATCGCATGACCATTGCGAATATGGCTTCGGAAATGGGTTCTAAAAATGCTGTTTTCCCTGCCGATGGTGTGCTGAGCATGTTCCTGGGGTACGACGTGCATGGCGAGTGGGCCGATCCTGATGCAGTGTATAAAGCCGAATACGAAATTAACCTTTCGGAAATTGTTCCGCTGGTGGCTTGTCCGCACCAGGTGGAAAATGTAAAAACAGTTGCTGAAGTGGGTGAAATTCCGGTTCAGCAGGCGCTGATTGGCACCTGCACCAACGGACGGATTGAGGATTTGCGCGCGGCCGCCGACATTCTGGAAGGTAAAAAACTTCCCGAAGGATTTCAGCTGCTGGTAACCCCGGCATCCCGGGAAATTTACCTGCAGGCTGTTCAGTATGGAATAATTGAAACCTTATTGAAAGCCGGGGCTAATGTGCTGTCGCCGTCGTGCGGGCCGTGCCTTGGAACTGGTCAGGGAATTCCTGCCGACGATGTGAATGTGGTCTCCACGGCCAATCGCAACTTTTTGGGAAGAATGGGCAACAAAAAGGCCAACATTTACCTTGCTTCGCCCGAAACGGTTGCTTTTTCAGCTCTCCACGGCAAACTGGTTTCACCCTTTCAGGAAAAGGAAATCAAACCGTTTTCGTTTAAAAGAACTGAATTACCTGTGGTAGAAATTCCGGCGGGAGAAAACCGAAAAGTGAATGGCGTTTGGGATTATTCGGATGCCAATAACCTGAACACTGACCAGATGTTTGCCGGCAACCTGACTTACAAAGTCAGCAGCGCCGAACCGGAAGCAATTCTGCCACATCTGTTTGCCGGATTCGATGCAGCGTTTTCCAAAAACGTTGAAAAAGACGATATATTGGTTTGCGGCGAAAACTTTGGTTGTGGCAGTTCGCGCGAGCATCCTGCTGTGGGGTTGCGCCATGCCGGAGTGCAGGCGGTTCTCGTTAAATCGGTGTCGCGTATTTTTTTCCGGTCATCCATCAACCAGGGATTGCCTATTATTATTTTACCGGAAGCCGTTGAATTTTACTCGCGCGGTGATGCGGTTTCGGTGGATTTGTCAGCCGGAAAAGTGACGGTAAATGAAAAGGTGTTCAGTTTTGCGCCACTGCCAACCAAATTGCTGGAAATTCTAAAAGCCGGCGGTTTGGTGGAAAGCATCAACACGCTGCACGACCTGAAATGGACAGAACTTATTTTGTAATTGATTCGAAAATGATAGCATGTGCTTTTGTGTTTTAGTGTTTTCGTGGCAAAAATGAATTTTAATCAAAAACTTAAATAATGGAAAATCAATTCAATATCAGTGAAGATTTAAAAAAACTGGGAATCGAAAATGTGAACTCCGGCGTTTGCACCGGAACCGTCTGGAAAGAAACCACCGGAAAAGTTATCGAATCCTTTTCGCCTTCGGATGGCGAAAAAATTGCAGCTGTGCAGCAGGCCGGACTGGATGATTACCGCGAGGTGATTGCAACCGCCAAAGAGGCGTTTAAAAGCTGGCGCATGTGGCCGGCGCCCAAACGGGGCGAAATCGTTCGGCAAATCGGGCTGGAACTTCGGAAATACAAGGAGCCGTTGGGCAAACTGGTGTCGTATGAAATGGGTAAAATTTACCAGGAAGGCCTGGGTGAAGTGCAGGAGATGATTGACATCTGTGATTTTGCCGTGGGGCAGTC
>CAZCPH010000406.1:0-3564 GCA_964500105.1 uncultured Mariniphaga sp.
GGCAGTTTTTGAAGCGGCTGACCCCGGCCCCGATACATTGAATGCAAATCCGGGCGAGCGCATTGACATTACCCGCGGTTACTGGGCGTTCACGCTTCAAAACGAATTTGAAAAAGCTTCCGGCGCACTTAAATTGTTTTACAATTTTGGAGAGCACGATATTACAGATGGATTTCATTCCACCGATCACAACTGGGGACTCAACCTTTACGAATCGTTAAAACTTTTTGAAGGAAACAACCTGACTTTTGGTTTAGACTATATGAATTACGGCGGAATGGCCGAAAATCTGCTGGCCATGAATGGCAACGGAGTTGTTTTTGCAGATACCACAGTCAGCGAAACCGGTGCTTATGGTTTTGTTCAGCAATCGCTGTTTAATGGCTTGATTCTGAACGCCGGACTGCGTTACCAAAACCACAGCGTTTATGGGAACCACTGGATTCCGTCGGCTGGTTTTGCCTGGAATTTTGCATCCGGTGCTGCATGGAAAGGAAATGTATCAAAAGGTTTTCGCAGCCCGACCATTCGCGAACTGTTTTTGTGGGGACCAAATCCTGCACTGAATCCGGAGTCAATCATCAGTTATGAAACGGGTGTTTCCGGCTCTTTCCCGGACCATCGGATGAATGCAGAAATAACTCTTTTCCAGGTTAAAGGAGACAATCTCATTGTAACGGTTCCCATGCAGGGGTTACGCAATGCCGGCGAAATCAGCAACAGGGGAATTGAGCTCCTTGTAAATATGCAAACAGCTAAAAATTTGAATCTTGAAGCCACATACAGCTATATCGATATGGAAAATCCGGTGTACGCCACACCGGAGCATCACCTCTATTTTAGTGCAAATTACAGGTGGAAGAAAATTCAGTTAATGGGTAGTATTCAGCAAATAAGCAATCTGGACAACGATCCTTCCCCGGCAGTTGCTAGTGAAGATTACACGCTCGTGAAAGCCAAAGCCGTTTACAACATCAACAGACATCTGAAATGGTACATTAGTGGCGAAAATTTACTGAATGAAACGTACCAGGTAAACCGGTATTATACCATGCCCGGTTCCACTGTATTTTCAGGTTTGAATATTGTTTTCTGATTGAATAATTTGTCCGGCTGATTTTCAGATAATAATCTCCTGAAGAAATCTTTTTCATTGATTAAGCGAATGTTGTTTTCGGTTTTCTTTGTTAAATTGAACCGCAAAACAAAATTGAAGCAATGATAAAGGACAAATCTCTTTCTGACAGGCTTTTCCCGGAATATACCAGACGGCATTTTGTAAAAACGAGCGCTATGGTTTTGGCCGGCCTTGGAATTCCGGCAACCGCTTTTTCGTCAGGAATTTTCAATACGGGTTTGGTAACTGAACGGCCCATCCATGTTTTTACCAAGTGTCTGCAGTTTTTGAATTACAGTGAAATGGCGGAGTTGCTTGCAAAACACGGATTTGCAGGTGCTGATATGACAGTACGTCCCGGCGGACAGGTTTTACCTGAAAGAGTTGAAACGGACCTGCCAAAAGCGGTAAAAGCTTTGCGGAATGCCGGAATTGACTCAAAAATGATAACCACTTCAGTAATAAATCCGGATGACAAGTTTAGCCGGCCAATTCTGAAAACGATGGCAGATTTGGGAATCAGGTACTACCGAACTGGTTACCTGGATTTTGATCATTCCAGGACAATTCCGGAAAATCTCGAAGTTCATAAATTTACTTTTGAGAGACTGGAAAAACTGAACCGGGAATACGGTGTAACGGGCAATTACCAGAACCACTCGGGGCGGCGCGTTGGCGGGCCGGTTTGGGATTTGTACGAACTTTTGAAAGATCGTAATCCGGAGTACATTGGTGTTCAGTACGATATTCGTCATGCCACTGTTGAGGGTGGTGTTTCATGGCCGCTGGGTTTACGATTGCTGGCGCCCTGGATTCGTACAACCGACATCAAAGACTTTATTTGGGAAAAGAACGAAAAAGGGGAGTGGAAAATCAAAAATGTTCCGCTTGGAGAGGGAATGGTGGATTTCAAAACGTATTTTGAGTTGGTAAAATCTTTGGACATAAAAGGTCCGGTTTCTATTCATTACGAATACGATTTGGGCGGAGCCGAACATGGCAGCATAAATCCTTCGATGCCGCTGAACGAGATTTCCAATTGGTTAAAAAAGGACCTGAGTTTTCTGGAGAGTCAATTCCGGGAATTTGATTTGTAAAAGGGAATAACAGTAATTTGCTTTGAATGAAAAAAGAAAAGCCGGTAAAAATTAGTGCAACCAGTTCCAACTTCGAGCGCGAACCCCTTATTCGTCCGTTTGGTTTCAAAGGAGGGTACCTTACTGAAATCTGGCAAACAGCAGTCCATTTGAAATCGTCGACAGGAAAAAGTGCAACAGGACTCTGCTCGCAAAGTGTCTTGTGGTCTGATTCCACGGTTTTTAGCCAATTTTCAGAAAGTGGAGGAAATGCGCTGATGTTTGCTGTTACCAATTTTGCACTTTCGTTGCTGAAAGATGTGCAACTCTCTTCACCGGTAAAATTGATGGATGAAATTTTGGATGAAGTTTACAATTATGCCAGAAAAACTACCGGCAATCCGAATCTGCGGAAAACATTCGTCCTCAATGCATTGGTTGGCGTTGACAATGCTCTTTGGATTCTGTATGCCAGGGAAAATGGGTTCGGTACTTTTGATGAGATGATACCTGCAGAATTCAGGGAGGCACTTTCACACCGTCACAAAAAAGTGGCTGCAATACCGCTGATGTCCTATTCTGTTCCGGCAGATGAGATTAAACAGGCAGTCAGCGACGGATTTTATTTCATGAAAACAAAAATCGGTCAACCCGGAACACAGGATGAAATGCTGGAAAAAGACAAACTCCGGTTAACAGAAATTCATAAAGCTATAGGAAATTACAGAACTGAACACACCAAAAACGGAAAGTTACCCTATTATTTGGATGCCAACGGACGCTATCAGAATAAAGAAACTTTACTAAAGTTTATCGATCATGCAGAAAAAATAGGTGCGCTGGAACAAATTGCCATTATTGAAGAACCCTTTCCGGAAGAAATGGAAACCGACGTTTCTGAAATTCCTGTCCGTTTGGCAGCTGACGAAAGCGCACATACCGAAAAAGACGCGCTGGCCCGCATTCAGATGGGATATGGAGCTATTGCCCTTAAAGCCATTGCCAAAACACTGAGTATGTCCCTGAAAATTGCATTGGAAGCCCACCGGAACAACATACCCTGTTTTTGTGCCGATCTTACGGTAAATCCAATCCTGGTGGAATGGAACAAAAATGTGGCGGCACGCCTGAAGCCTTTTCCTGGTCTGGAAACCGGTCTGCTGGAAACCAACGGGCATCAGAATTACAAAAACTGGGAAAAAATGAAAACCTTTCATCCATTTCCTGATGCTTCCTGGAGGAAAGTTCAGCATGGCGTTTTCGAACTGGATTCATCGTTTTACGCCAAAAGCGGAGGAATTTTTAACGAATCAGAGCATTATTCAAAATTGTTCGGAGAGGTATAAACCGGGACTTTTTTTTGGGTTACCG
>CAZCPH010000407.1:0-3554 GCA_964500105.1 uncultured Mariniphaga sp.
CAGCCACCAGGAGCCAATTTTTACAAACGGTTCGGCAAGTGCCATAGCTCCCGAGCGTTCGGTAAAACGGCCAATAACATAAGCGAAAGCCAACAGCCAGAACAGAATGGTAAATAACCACCAGACTCCGTTAGTGCCCGGAAAAAGGGTTTTTGTTCGCATAAAAATATATACGTTAACCAGAAGGTTAACCGAAAGTACGATAATAAAAAATGTCATATATGTTTTACCTTTCATTACTAATTTGTTAAACAATTAAACCGAAAATTACAACAAAAGTTCAGTCTGTTTTTTGGTCAGAAAAAGTTCAAAAATCAAGTTTTTTTGAAATTGCAGTTTTTTTTCTGTTTCAGGTGACATTATTTAAAATTTAAGGGCATTTTTGTGAGAAATTTCAAAAAAATCACTCAAAAGAATAAGATTTATGCCAAAAAGGGAAGATCTCAACAAAATCCTCATCATCGGGTCAGGTCCGATTATTATCGGACAGGCCTGCGAATTTGACTATTCCGGAACACAAGCCTGTAAAGCACTACGTTCGTTGGGTTACCAGATTATTTTGGTGAATTCCAATCCCGCTACCATTATGACCGACCCGGAAATGGCCGACCACACCTACATTGAGCCGTTGAATGAATACGCCCTCACCGAAATCATTAAAAAGGAAAGGCCCGATGCGCTGCTTCCCAATCTGGGTGGCCAAACGGCACTAAATCTCTCTCTTCAACTGGCAAAGAAGGGAATTCTCGACCAGTACAATGTGGAAGTAATTGGCGTAAATCTGGTGGCGATAGAAAAGGGTGAAGACCGCACGGAATTTAAAAATTCGATGGCTCGATTGGGAATTGATATGCCACGAAGCACAGCAGTTACCTCTGTTGAAGCGGCTGAAGTTATTGCAGAAGATCTGGGTTATCCGGTTGTTATTCGCCCGGCTTATACCATGGGCGGAACCGGCGGAGGTCTGGTTTATAACGTGGAAGAGTTGCGTACAGTGGCTGCCAGAGGAATTGCTGCCAGCATGGTTGGTCAGATTCTGGTGGAAGAATCGGTGCTCGGCTGGGAGGAGCTGGAACTGGAAGTGGTGCGCGATGCCAAAAACCAGTTGATAACCGTTTGTTTTATCGAAAATGTGGATGCCATTGGTGTACATACCGGCGATTCGTTTTGTACAGCGCCCATGCTCACCATTTCAGAAGAACTGCAAAAACGTTTGCAGGACTACGCTTACCGCATTGTGGAAGACATTGGCGTAATTGGCGGCACCAACGTGCAGTTTGCCCACGATCCGAATACCGGACGTGTGGTGGTTATTGAAATCAATCCGCGAACTTCCCGTTCATCGGCACTGGCTTCCAAAGCTACCGGATTTCCCATTGCATTGGTTTCGGCATTGCTGGCCGGCGGACTTACGCTCGATGAGATTCCCTACTGGCGTGAAGGAACACTTGAAAAATACACGCCGTGGGGCGAATATGTTGTGGTGAAATTCGCCAAATGGGCTTTCGAAAAGTTCGACGGACTGAAAGACAAGCTGGGAACGCAAATGCAGGCCGTTGGCGAAGTAATGAGTATCGGGAAAAATTATAAAGAAGCGCTGCAAAAGGCGATTCGTTCTTTGGAAACAGGTCGTTACGGTCTGGGGTTTGCCAAAGATTTCAATAAAAAATCGCTCGAAGAGCTGATGTTGCTATTGAAAGAACCATCCTCCGAGCGGCAATACATCATGTACGAAGCTTTGCGCAAGGGAGCTACGGTGGAACAATTGCACGAGAAAACCTTCATAAAAGCCTGGTTCATTGAGCAGATGAAAGAGTTGGTGGAGCTCGAAGAAAAAATCCTGGCATTTAAGGGTAAAAATTTGTCTGATGAACTTTTCGTTCAGGCCAAAAAAGACGGATTTGCCGATAAATACCTGGCCAAATTACTGGATATTCCTGAAAAAGAGATTCGAACCCGCAGAATTGCGCTTGGTTTGGAAGAAGCCTGGGAACCGGTTCCGGTGAGTGGTGCCGATGCTGCCTACTATTTTTCAACATATAATGCTCCCGACAAGGTTTCAACTGACGATAAGAAAAAGATTATGGTTCTGGGCGGTGGTCCCAACCGCATCGGACAGGGAATTGAGTTCGACTATTGTTGCGTCCATGCAGCGTTTGCTATTCGCGATGCCGGACTGGAATCGATTATGGTGAATTGTAATCCGGAAACCGTTTCCACCGATTACGACACTTCGCACAAACTCTATTTCGAGCCGCTTACGGTGGAAGATGTGCTGAGCATTTACAACAAAGAAAAACCTGATGGGGTAGTGGTTCAGTTTGGCGGGCAAACACCGTTGAACATTGCCGATGAACTGCAAGCCAACGGCGTAAAAATTATTGGCACCAGCCCCGAAACCATCGATCTGGCTGAAGACCGCGATCAGTTTCGGAAAATAATGGAGAAACTGAATATACCGCAACCGGCCTCGGGAATGGCCAGCAACCTGGAAGAAGCCCTTGAAATTGCCGGACGAATTGGTTATCCGCTCATGGTGCGTCCGTCGTATGTGTTGGGGGGACGGGGAATGAAAATTGTGCTCGACGAAGAGATGTTGCGTGAGTATGTGCTGGCAGCTGTGGAAGTTACTCCCGACCGCCCTTTGCTCATCGACATGTTTCTGGAAGATGCCATTGAAGCCGAAGCAGATGCCATTGCCGACGGACAGGATGCGTTTGTGCCGGCAGTGATGCAGCACATCGAATATGCAGGCATCCACTCAGGCGATTCGGCCTGTGTAATTCCCCCGGTAATCATAAATGATGAACTGATAAAAACCATTGAAGATTACACCCGACGTATTGCCATAGAAATGAAAGTGGTTGGGTTAATGAATATTCAATATGCCATTTACAAAGATGTGGTTTACATTCTGGAAGCCAATCCTCGGGCGTCGCGGACGGTGCCACTGGTTAGCAAAATTTGTGACATTCCGATGGCTAAAATTGCTACCAAAATTATGCTGGGAAAAAAGCTTGCCGACCTCAACCTGACGAAGAAAACGATTAAACATTTCGGGGTAAAAGAAGCGGTTTTCCCGTTTAATATGTTCCCGGAAGTAGATCCGGTTTTGGGACCCGAAATGCGTTCCACCGGCGAAGTACTGGGAATGGCTGATTCGTTTGGACTGGCATTTTTTAAGTCGCAGGAAGCCACCAAAACACCGCTGCCAACCAAAGGAACGGTATTAATTACCATTGGCGACCGCGACAAGGATAAGATTGTGCAGACGTCCCTTAATTTCCGCGATATGGGTTTCAGTATAATGGCTACGGGGGGTACCAAAGCGTTTTTGGAAGAACACGGGATCGAAGCCAGGTTCATCAATAAAATTTATGAAAAACGACCAAATATTGTTGATGCGCTGGTTAATGGTGAAATTGATCTGGTGGTAAATACACCTGCCGGAAAACTGAGTGAATACGACGATTCATACATTCGCAAAACCGCCATAAAATGCAATGTTCCGTATATTACAACCACAGCTGCAGCGTTTGCAGCAACGCAGGGAA
>CAZCPH010000408.1:0-2584 GCA_964500105.1 uncultured Mariniphaga sp.
AACTTTTTACTGAAACGGTGGAGTTGGTTTCTCCTGCCTTTGGATATTTAAAGGTTTCCAGTCCCGGGTACAATTTGTTTTCTTGGATGGTGGGATTGTCACCGGCATACATGGTCATGCTGAACTCCGGAACTTCGGTTTCGTCGAACCGTATGAATGCCAGGAATTTACTGTCGGGAGACCACCAGAAAGCCTTATTGAATCCGAATTCTTCCTCGTAAACCCAGTCGGGTGCTCCGTTTATGATTTCATTCTTTTTACCATCGTAAGTAATCTGGCTTTCGCTGCCAAATTTCAGGTTTTTAATAAACAGGTTGTTGTCGCGAACAAAAGCCACACGGTCACCGTCGGGCGAAAATGTAGCCAGTTGCTGTGCCCCTTTTTCTGACAGGGGAGAAAGTTCTTCGGTTACCGAATTCCAGATGTAGTATTGTGCGGTATAAGAATGCCGGTATATTTGTTTAACATCGGTGGTCAGCAATATTTTTGTTTCATCTTCGCTGAAAGTATAATTTGAAAAAGAAGAAATAGGCGCCCGGTCGATTTTTTCCAGATCGAACAGTATTTCCACTATTTCGCCGGTTCTGTAACTGTTTTTTGCAATTTTGGTGCGGCCTTCCTGCGTAGTGTAATGCTCGCCGTCGTTCATGGAGCGCAACCCTCTTACCGTTTCAGCCCGGAAGGTGCTTTTGGTGAAAATATCTTCCAGCGTAATTTGCTGGTCTGTTTGTGCCTGCAGGGCAAAAATTAAAAGTGCTGCCAGTAGTGTTAAACCTGTTTTCTTCATAATTATCGAACTCTTAAAAGTTCAAAAATAGTCAGAATTTTATTTGTACCGAAATGAAAATGAGTTAAACCAACTCTTCCACTTTTACCAGTTCTCCCTCCAGTGAAAAATCAGATGCAGAAGTGATTTTTACATCTGCGAATTTACCTGTTAAATCTTCGTTTTCGGCAGGAAAACGGACGATGAGTTTGCCTTCGGTTAAAGCGGAAAGGAATCCTTCTTTGCGGTCTTCACCCCGAACCAAAACGCGCACTGTTTTACCCAAAAGGTTGTGGTTGTATATCCGGTTGTGTTTGCGCAATTCTTCGGTAAGTTCGTGCAATCGGCGTTTTTTTTCTTCAATTGGCACATCGTCGTCCCAGCGGTGGCTGGTAGCTCCGGGACGTGGCGAATACATGGCCGTGTAAGCCATGTTGAACTGGAATTCCTCCATAGCCTTGCGACTATTTTCAAACTGCTCTTCGGTTTCACCTGTGAATCCAACAATTATGTCGGTAAAAAGCGTAGCTTCCGGCAAAATACGACGGATGGAATGTACAATTTGCCGGTATTTTTCCATGTTGTGCTTGCGGTTCATGCGAATGAGCACCTTGTCGTCGCCGCTTTGCATGGGCAGGTGAATCTGTTTGGCCAGCACCGGGTATTGGGCAATAACTTCAATCACCTCGTCAGTCATGTCGCGCGGATGCGGAGATGTAAAATAGACCCAGAACTCTTTTTTCATACGGTTGCCCAGTTCTCCAACTTCCCGCAACAATTCAGAAAAAGTGATTTCTTCGCCTTTTTTGTCGAGGCCATAGGAGTTTACATTTTGTCCCAAAAGTGTTATGGATTTGTATCCCTGAGAAACCAGCAGCGCCACTTCGGCCAGAATGTCTTTTGACGGGCGGCTCACTTCACGGCCACGGGTAAACGGCACAGCGCAGAAGCTGCAAAATTTGTCGCAGCCGTTCTGAATGGGAATGTAGGCTTCAAAATCCGACTGGTACGAAGGTTTCACATTCCAGAACTCTTCGATGTTTTCGTTGTGCGGGTCAATTCCCGTTTTCAGGTGAACAGAGGTGGTAATGCCATATTGGCTAATCATTTCGGGCAGTTTCGGCAAATCTTTCATCTGAAACGTAATGTCGAAAAGTTTCAGGAATTTTTCGTGGTCGTTTGGTAAAATGCACCCTGAAATGAAAGTAATCAGGTTTTTATGATTTTTCCACTTGTTCCATTTGTAGATGCGTGAATAAACTTTATCGATGGCTTTTTGCCGTACCGAGCAGGCCAGAATGCCAATCAGACCGGCTTCTTCTTCGTTGTCGGTCCATGTGTAACCGGCCTTGTCGAGCACTGAAATCACCCGCTCGCTGTCGGAGAGGTTCATCTGGCATCCCAATGTGATTAAATGGTACTTCATTTTTTAAAAATAAACTTCAGTATAAATATTTTGTACCGGAATTCCTTTGCCGGTAAGTAGATCAAAAGCTTCGTGAATCATTTCACTATTGCCGCACAAAAAGCACTGGGTGTCGTTATCTAGTTTTTGGGTAAACAGATAATCGGTCACCCTTCCGTTGAAATCACCCGCATCGTCACCTGTTGTGCAGAGAGTAATTTTTTCCTTGTCAAAATGGCCGTGTTCATAAGCTTCTTCGCCGTAACGCACACCATGAACCAGTTTGTAACTGAGGTCGGGGTATGTTTTTATAAAACTGTGAAACGGACTGATTCCGGTTCCGGTGGCCACAAACAGGAATTTTTGCGTTGGAAACATTGCAGGTTGAAACCGAAAAAAACCAAACGGACCGT
>CAZCPH010000408.1:2594-3126 GCA_964500105.1 uncultured Mariniphaga sp.
GGCGGGGTGTCACCTTTCCGTTGGCCACTTCGCGGACCAGAACTTCTACGTATTCGTCATTTTCACCGCTGTACACCGAATATTCCCGCTGTTCGATAGTTCCCGGGCGGCGCAAAATCACAAATTGCCCGGTTTGAAATGGTAAATTGTTCCTTTCCATTTGCAAAACAAACGTGGATTCTGTGAGGTGTCTCACTCCGGTTATGACGTGTTTTTTCAACTTTTCTGTTTTTGTTTTCTGAAATAGACCGACAAAAATACAAAATTATCTTTTATGCAGTTTGAAAGGCAAAATCATTTGTTGGGTGAATAATCTCAACAGTTTATATGTTTGAATTTGGAATTCTTAGTTAGTAGTGTTTGGCAGAAAAGTTGATTAAAGACAGAAGCCGCTGTTTTTATCCGGATGAAATTTTTCCCGGACAACAGTGACAGAAAAAGATAAAAAGCCGGAAATAAAAGTGTTTATCAGGTGTTTCAGTGAGATAATTTTTCTATCTCACTGAAACATTTACCTGTTTTTTCCTGTAAC
>CAZCPH010000408.1:3136-3549 GCA_964500105.1 uncultured Mariniphaga sp.
ATCGATCGAAAAGATTGACCTGAGATTTTAATCCATTATAACAGTTGCCAGCGTTTGGCCTTTATCCGCGCCTTTTTCAACAGCTACAGCGAAAATATAGACGCCTTTTTTCCAGGTTTCTATATTAATTGGCACAACATCAATGTGGTAAAACCCAGGCAATCGTCCAGCCCTTACACTTTTGATATTTGCCAGTGCGCCGCCTGGCCCGACAATCATCGGATCGACTTTAAAATTCGCAGTTCCAAGCCCGGTAGTTGGCACTCCGCTGGCACTTGTAACGGAAAGGATGATGTAATTTGGAAGTCTGTTCCCCGGAGCAGCAATTGTGTCTTCTGAAAATGCTGTTACAATTAATCTTGCCACAATAATCGCCTCCTTTTATGATTTAATGTTAAACTGGTTTTTTTCAG
>CAZCPH010000409.1:0-3538 GCA_964500105.1 uncultured Mariniphaga sp.
GAAGTGAGCGTTCCGGCATTTTTATCAAACTGAATGTTAAAATTGATACCGGTAACTTCCAGTATGCTTCCTGTTTCTGTGAGTTGAAGTGCTTCATATTCAGAAGTTTCAGTTTCTTCTGGAATATACATGCCGAGTTTGAACTGGTCGTGTGCCACTTCGAACCCAGCTGGACGAAACGGTTTGTCTTTTTTCAGTTTTACCGAAAAATCGATAAAATACTCTACGCCAGGCTCAGGAGTAAAATTGGGAAAAGGAGGATTGATTGTTCTGCTGGATTGTGGCGCCAAATTGAAATTTTCCAATACTCCGGAGTGCAAGGTTTCTCCGTTACCCGAGATTGTCCAGCTGATATCGTAATCGCTTAAATCAACAAAATCATGGAAGTTATAAATTTTATATCCGTTCTGAACTTCCTCAAAACGAACGTATTGGTAAGCGTACTTCACTTCCCACATGGCTGGGTGGGGTGTTAAATCGGCAGAAATAATACCATTGCACACAAAATTGTAATCGCTGGGCATTCCTTCACCGTAATCGCCGCCGTAGGCCCAGAATTCCGTGCCGTTTTCATCGGTTTTTACCAGCGCCTGGTCAATCCAGTCCCAGATGTACCCGCCCTGCAACTGGTCGTTCCCTTCGCGGTAAATCACTTCCCACAAATCCACCAGGTTGCCGCTGCTGTTGCCCATGGCATGCGAGTATTCACTGGCAATCATGGTTTTGGGTTGCCATTTTGAGGCGTAATTTTCAAGCGTTTGAACCCCCGGATACTGAGGACAGAAAATATCGGTATTATCGCCCATAATGGCCCGTTCGTAATGAATGGGTCGCGAAGGGTCGCGTTCTTTAATGGCCTTGTATCCGGCAGTGAAAACAACGCCGTCGCCAGCTTCATTTCCCATGGACCAAACCACCACCGACGGATGGTTTTTTGTGCGTTCAACCATGCTCATCATACGATCAACATGTGCAGCAGTCCATTCCGGCTTTTTTGCCAGCGAATGATCGCCGTAGTACATACCATGCGATTCGATGTTGGCTTCATCGGTAATATACAAACCGAATTCATCACAGAGTTCATAAAACCGCTCGTGAGCCGGGTAATGGCTGTTGCGAACCGCATTGATGTTGAATTGCTTCATCAGTTTAATCTCTTCAATCATCTGTTCTTCCGAAATCACATGACCGGTGTACTGGTTGTGTTCGTGACGGTTGACACCTTTAATAAGTACAGGAACTCCGTTTACTGTAAAAAGCGTGTTTTTAATTTCAATCTCCCTAAAACCGATACGATGGCTGACCGTTTCAATGGTTTCTCCGGTTTCATTTTTCAAAATGATAACCAGGGTATAAAGATTAGGCGTTTCGGCTGTCCACTTTTTGGGATTTTCAACTTCTTTGGAGAAAGTAAGTTTCAACTCCTCTTTGCGGTTTATTTTTGCTTCCTGAGTTTCTTCTGCTACCAATTCCTGGTTTTCATCGTAAAGCTGAAATTCGACCTGGTAATCTCCTGACCGGAAACGGTTGGTATGATTTTTCAAATCCACATCCAGTTTCAGTGTCGCATTTTTGTATTCAGCATCGAGATCGGTTGTCGCGAAGAAATCGCGAATGCGGACTTTTGGGGTAGAATACAAGAAAACTTCGCGCTCAATACCGCTGATGCGCCAGAAATCCTGACACTCGAGGTACGAACCATCCGACCAGCGAAAAACTTCGGCTGCCAGCACATTTTCGCCTTCCTGTAAATATTGCGTAACGTCCCATTCAGCAGGTGTTTTGCTTCCCTGGCTGTAGCCCACTTTTTGACCGTTAATCCAAAGGTAAAAGGCCGATTTTACAGCGCCAAACTGAATAAAAACCTGCCGTCCGTCCCAGCTTTCGGGAACGGTGAAGGTGGTGCGGTATGAACCTACCGGATTGTAATCATCAGGTACATCTCCCGGATTTGCCGGATAAATGTTGTCGATAAACTTCATTTCTTCCGAAACCGGCGCTTTATAATCGGCAAATTCGTACTGGTGATTTACGTAAATGGGAATACCGTAACCTTCAAGTTCCCAGTTTGATGGCACCGGAATTTCATCCCAACCCGAAACATCGTAATCCGGTTTGTAAAAATCAACCGGACGGTCGGCGGGTTTACGCACCCAGTTAAATTTCCAGTTTCCGTTGAGACTCTTGTAAAAAACCGACTGATTTTTCTTCAAACTGAGCGCTTCATCCACTGTACGAAACGGAATGAAAAAAGCGCGGGGTTTCTCTTTGTTCTGGTTAAACATGGCCGGGTTTTCCCAGTCGGGCAACGTTGCCGGTTGAGCGTTTAGTCTGCTGATTCCCGTTGAGAGAAAAAGCAAACAAACAAAACTGGATACAAGTAATTGCTTCATATAATATCGATTAAATTTTTAAATAGCTGCAAGGTTTTTAATTTTTTTCAAAAGTAACCATTTTGATGAATTGATAAACTCATTAAAAGATTTATTTGCAGAAAAAGAATTGTATTTTGGGAATTCGTAAATAAAAATAAATTTGAACAATGAAAGCAGCAGTCCTGGAATCCTACAACCGATTTGTGTGGAAAGAAGTTGAAACCCCGAAGGTAAAACCCGGCGAGGTGTTGGTGCGCATTCAGTTTGCCAGCATTTGCGGAACCGACATGCACATTTTCCCCGGCGATTTCCATCCGCGAACCCCCGTTCCGTTTATTCCCGGTCATGAAATGGGTGGCGTGGTTGCCGAAGTGGGCGAAGGTGTTGCAGGTTTTCAACCGGGCGATAAAGTGGCTGTCGATCCCATCATCTGGTGCGGAAAATGCCCGGCATGCCAAAGAAAACATTACCCGGCCTGCACCAGCCTGAAATTACTGGGGGTTGACATGGACGGCGGTTTTGCCGAATACATTTCAGTACCACCACACATGCTTTTTAAAGCAGCACCACATTTACCTGACGAACATGTGGCGCTTGTGGAAATTTACGGAATCGGTTTTCATGCCAACAACCGGGCGAAAACAAAAGAAGGAGACACGTTGGCCATTTGGGGAGCCGGAAGGGTAGGGCAGGTGATTTTGCAAGCAGCCCGCACCAAAACCAATGGTATCATCTTTATGGTTGATCCGTTGGAAAATCGTCTGCAAATTGCTGCAAACAATTATGAAAATGTAATTCCTATTAATCCAAAAAAAGAAAATCCGGTGGAAGCGATAAAACAACACACCGGAGGAAAAGGTGTTGACATTGCTTTTGAGGCAGTGGGCCATGCGGAAGATATCGAAGGTGTTTATACTCCGGTACGTAGTTGCATTCAAAGTTTGCGCGGCGGTGGAAAAGTTTGTGTGTTGGGTTTGAGCGACGAACCATCTCCGGTAGTTTTTAAAGAATTGATCTGGAAAGAAGCGCAAATTATTACATCACGTGTAAGCGACGGTGAGTTTTCTGAAGTTATCAGGCATTTGAATGCCGGAAACCTGAAACCTGACGCCCTGATTTCAAAAGTGATGCCAGGTTCTGAAATTCAAAAGGCTTTCGAGTTG
>CAZCPH010000410.1:0-2694 GCA_964500105.1 uncultured Mariniphaga sp.
ACGGAGCTATTGTGCACCTGAATGTAAACGAAGATGCTGCACTTTCGCTTCAGGCAGAAGGTATTTTACTTTTCGATTCGGGCGGACAATATCTGCAGGGAACCACAGACATTACGCGCACGGTGGCACTGGGCGAAGTTTCGCAACAACAGAAAACCGATTTTACCCTGGTGCTGAAAGGCATGATTGCGCTTACACTGGCCTGTTTTTCCGCCGGAACAAAGGGCTGTCATCTCGATATTCTGGCGCGAAAAGCGTTGTGGGAGCACGGTTTGAATTACGGTCATGGTACCGGTCATGGTGTGGGGCATTTTTTGAATGTTCATGAAGGGCCAATGTCTGTTCGGCAGGAATATAACGAAATACCCATTCAACCGGGCATGGTGTTGTCCAACGAGCCTGGCTTGTACCGCGAAGGTGAATACGGCATCCGTACCGAAAACATGATTGTTTGTGTGGACAAAGAAACATCTGCGTTTGGTCATTTTCTCGGTTTTGAAACGCTTACGCTTTGCCCGATCGACACCCGGCTGATTGATTTCGGACTGCTTTCGGAGAAAGAACGTAACTGGTTGAACGACTATCACGAAATGGTTCGTTCAGAGTTGAAACCCCTGGTGAAAAAAGAGTTGTATGGATTTCTGGAAGAGCTGACTGAAAAGATTTGATGAGACTGACCTGCCAGATTTGCTGACAATCAGTTCAGCTAAACCGACAAATTTTTTCCAATCATTCTTGTCTAAAAAATCGATTCTCCGGTGTATGTGGTAAACCGCTCTAGTGCTTCAATCCCGGCAAGTGAATTGCCAAACTCGTTGAGTGGTGGCGACCACACACAAATGCTTAATTTCTGCGGAATTATGGCGACAATACCTCCTCCAACGCCGCTTTTGGCCGGCATTCCCACTCGGTAGGCAAAATCTCCCGATTCGTTGTACAATCCGGAAGTCAGCATTAAGGCACTGATTCTTTTTGCCTGACTTTTTGTTAAAACCTGTTCGCCGGTTTCCGGGACCACTCCGTGGTTTGCAAGGTAAAGGAATGATTTTGCCAGCGAATAACAGCTCATTTCCAACGAACACTGCAGAAAATAAAAATCCAGAACATCTTCAACCGGATTTTGGATGTTGCTGCAGCTTTTCATAAACCATGCAAGAGCTGTGTTGCGGTAGCCTGTAACTTTTTCCGATTCTGCAACTTCAAGGTTGTAATTAATTGCCGGTTCACCTGCAGTATTTCTCACAAATTCGAGCAGCGATTGTTTCGGATCTGAATAATGCGAAAGGATGATGTCGGCAATAACAAGCGCTCCTGCATTGATGAACGGATTTCGGGGTTTGCCCTGATCGTGCTCCAGTTGAACGAGTGAATTAAAGGCATGGCCGGACGGCTCTTTTCCAAGCCGTTCCCAAATTTTATTGCCAATTTTTTTGTGGGCCAGTGTTAACCCAAAAACTTTCGCAATACTCTGAAGCGAGAACGGTATATTGCAATCACCAACTGAAAACGAATCGCCGCTGATAGTCTGCACACAGATACCTAGCCTGTTGTGAGATACACGAGCCAGTGCCGGAATGTAGTTGGCAACTTTCCCAATGTCCGTATGTGGTTTAACTTCATTAGTTATTTCAGTCAGAATTTTTTGATAATCCATTTCGGAAGTTTTTTACAAAGGTAGTAATGCTGCAAAATGGCGATGTATAATGAGTTTAAAATTACATCTTTTTTATACTTTTGAAAATCAAAATATAAAACAGAGCTGAAATGGAATTGAATAAAAATAAAAAGGGAATGAACCGAAGGGAATTTCTGCAAACCGGAGCAAAGGTAACTGCATCCGCTATGTTTGCAGGTTTGGCAACATCCAGATTGTTTGGGGCCGGTAATGAGTATTCGTATGGAACACCTGTAGAGCGGATAACCCTGAATAATGGTGTAAAAATGCCGGTTTTAGGTTTCGGAACACTATATCTGAACGATGCAGTTGGCGAAAAATGTGTTGCCGATGCCATTTCAGTGGGTTACCGGCTTATTGACACAGCAACAATTTACAATAATGAAGAAGCGGTGGGTGCCGGAATAAAACGCAGCGGAATTGACCGCAAAGAACTTTTTGTTACCTCAAAAGTGTGGGTGGAAGATTCGGGATACGAAAAAGCGAAAAAAGCATTTGAAACGTCGCTGAACAAACTGCAGTTGGATTACCTGGATTTGTACCTCATCCACCGTCCGCGGGGCGATGTGAAAGGTTCGTGGAAAGCTATGGAAGAACTCTACAAAGAAGGCAAAATCAGGGCCATTGGCGTGAGCAATTTCACTCCGGAACAAATCAACGATTTGATGGCTGGAAGCACGTTGAAGCCGGCAGTCAACCAGATTGAAACACACGCTTTCTTTCAGCAGCCCGGAGACCACAGGTTTCTGAAAGAAAACGGTATTCAGATGGAAGCCTGGTCGCCGTTTGCACAGGGACGCAACGAGCTTTTTACCAATGAAACGCTGGCCGGAATAGGCAAGAAGTACAACAAAACCAATGCACAGGTTAGCCTGCGTTGGCACTACCAGCGGGGGATTGTGGCTATTCCGCGTACTTCAAAGAAAGAGCACATGGTGGAAAATCTGAATATCTTCGATTTTGAGCTCAGCGCGTCTGATATGAAAACCATTTCAAAACTGGATTTGAATATTACTCAG
>CAZCPH010000410.1:2704-3536 GCA_964500105.1 uncultured Mariniphaga sp.
AGGTTTTCGCTGTCTGCTGATTAAAATTTCAAATCGACCCCAACCATAAAATGCCTGCCGGCCTGCGGAAAATAGCCGTCCATTTTGTAGCGTTCGCCACCTAAAATATAGGAATACACCCAGGCATTGCTTTCGTACTCTTCGTTAAAAAGATTGTTCACCATCAGGTGGATTGCAATCTCGTTAAATAAATTGGTTTGAAATGAGTAGTCTGCCTTCAGGTTATTCACGAAATAGGCATCCAGGCTTCGGTCGTTGTTCGAAGTGTTGTCAATAAACTGTTTGCCGACATACGACGAAACAAAAGCAAAATTGAGGTTCTTTACCGGTTCGTAAACCAGCTGGCTGTTGGCAATCAGGTTGGGCGAAAAAGCAATATCGGTAGTTCCCAGGCTGAACACTTCCTGTTCCCAGGTATCCCAGTTGTCAACATATTCTGTAAAATCTTTAATTTTATTTTGGCTGAAGGTAGCATTAGCCAGCCACTGCAGGTTACGGATCAGCGCCACACCTGTCTGCAGTTCAACTCCTCTTCGGAAACTTTCGTCCACATTTGTCATAATCGGATTCCCCACATCATTTATTTCACCGGTTAACACCAGTTGGTTTTTGTAGTTCATAGAGTAAAAATTTACAGCGGCCGAAAACAGAGCCGATTTGATTTCGTATCCCAGTTCCCAGTCGTACATTGTTTCGAAAACCGGTGGTTCTGCATCCTGCCGGGCATCGATATAGGCCGAACGGTTGGGCTCACGGTTGGCTGTGGCAAACGACAGGTACAAGTTCTGGTTGTCTGCAGGTTTGTAAAAAACTCCCAGTTTCGGATTGAAAA
>CAZCPH010000411.1:0-3526 GCA_964500105.1 uncultured Mariniphaga sp.
TTATTGTATAGTGACGCATAATAATATAACACCTTATGGAAAATAATAACCAAATACCTGGTGACCATACCATTCATTTGAGAATTTCATCCATCCTGTTTGAGAAAATCAAATCGTTTGCAAACCGGGAAGAGCGATCGGTAAGTGGAATGGTAAAATACATTCTGGTTCAGTTTCTGAAAAATAACCTTAAACTATCATGAACAACCACTACTACATACTACCTGATGGTTCCATCCAACACAACATGATGGAAGGGAAAAGGCGACTTGGTATCGAAAAGGTACGAGTTACTGTCAAACACAAACCTGAAAAGGGTCGGCGAATTGCTTTGCGATACTTACCAGACGAATATGAATCCGAAGTACGATTGAACGGTATTGGAATCGATGATTCCCTCCCTCATTTTTTCGCGTTTTTCACCACATATAGTCTCTCTATTATTATGATGCAGAATTGGCGAAAAAATGAAGGTAAAACGATAAGCTATGAAAAAAACAAATAATCTTTTCGCACAGTGGAAACGAGGACATTGGGCCCAACCCAAGGTCTATCTCGTACGTATTTATTTTACTGACAAAGAAGGTAATGCGCGAACCTGTTTGAAACTGGGAAGAACCCGTCAACCTCTCCATAAGAGGATAATCCGGTTTCTGGGAGAGATGAAAAATGCTACCGGCTTTTCAATACCACACTATGACGTAATCTCTATACTTTACGACTCAAACTCCTCCGGCATTGAACATGCTCTTCACAGCGATTTGAAACATCATACACTCTATGATGAGTTCGGTTCTGAAATCAAGTTCAATGGCTCAAGTGAGATACTTGACGACACCAGGGAAAACAGCGAGATTATTCAATACTCTGATTTAACTTTCGCGAATGGAGAATATAGGGTTCCCTACTATTCCAGAGAAACAAACAAACCAGATTCCATTGCCGTTAGCAATGTTGTTTAACGTATGTTTTAAGCGGGAAGGAAGGCACACCTAAACACGTCGTTTTCCCCTTTTTACACATCCTAATTTGATAGTTATTTTCTATCGCTTATAATGTAACTTCGATTTTGTCTATGTTTCAACGAGTCACAACGTGCACGTTTTTGTCAAATTTTCACACAAAAAACCGAAAAAACTGCTTGTTTCGGTTCCGAAACACGAAATATCAACACAGGTATATTCACTTTCGACAAAACAAAAGAGATTTTCCCCGAGTTGTTATCGGCTGATTTTTGGTTCCCTTGCAGATTCAAAATCTTCGGAAAACGAGAGAATTTATTACCCTTATAATGTAACTTCGATTTTAGTTGTTTTTCAACCTGCATTCTCAACCACAATGTCGATGGATTCTTACACAAAATCCTTAAAATTCTGTCCGATTTTCCTCTGAAATTTCAATTTTCGACACAGATATAATTGACCTCGTCATGCATCACCTGAAATGAGGTGTTAATGACTTTTTCAAACTGCCTGCAAAACAATGAGTTATGAAGACTAAAAAATTAGTCTAATGCTAACTGCCTTTTAACCAGTCTTATTTATTCTTGTGGCCAACTCTGATTAAATTACAGAGGGTATAGTTTCATCCCCGAATTTCTCGTCATTTATAATGCAACATCGATTTCGCCGGATTCGACAACGGCTAACACAGACAAAGACCCGGAACATGTACCTTAAATTTTTCGAGCCAATTGTTGGCTATCGAACTGGAAGCGAGAAATGGCAAGCTATACCTTAACTTCAACATTTCACAATATATTGCTAAATGTATACCTCTCATTACCGATGCAAACATGATAATGGAATTTGTACACCGTTTTATGAAGAAAGAAATCGCCAGTGTAAAAGGCTTTCTTACGACTGCCTTCAATTTATATGGTGCTATGAACTGGTCAATTGCTGCAATTCATAAAAACATCAAGTTTAATACAGAGCTTCAGTGCTTTATTTGTCGTGATAATGTCCGGAAGCAGTAACAACCAACACCGTAATTTCTTCGTCATCAATGGAATAAACAAGGCGGTGTTTTTTCGTGATTCTTCTGGAGAAGAATCCCTTATATCCGTAGCCCAGTGGCTTCGGTTTTCCGGTTCCTGTTCTGGGATGCTGTTGTAATTCCATTAAAAGTGCCTTTACTTTTTTGAAAGCTGCAGGTTCGTTTTTCTTCAATCCGGCAAGGTCCTTTTTGGCTTCCTCTGTAAAATACAAAGTGTAGGTCATAAACTGTCAAGAAATTGGTTGAGCTCTTCTTCTGTTTCTATCTTCGTCACCAATCCTTCCTGTACCTGTTTAATTGCCCCGTTAATTTTATCAAGTATGGCTGGTGTAAAATAGATATCATCGTCATCGACCGGTGTCAATAAATAAGCACGTTTTTTTCCCCTCCTTATTACAACGTTTTCTCCTTTGTCAGCTAAATCAAAAAAGTCTTTTTGCTTGTCCCTGAATTGCCGGCTTGTAGTTTGAATAATTGCCATGATAATAATATTAAAGTGTACCAAAATTGGTACAAATATAATGTAATTTTAGATACTTCTTCTTACTAACAGATAGCAATTTTAAATTCTGATTTGTCCGCTTTTCATTCTGGAAGTTATCCATGATAGGTAGCCTTCGGTAATCGGTTTTTACCGAATAAGACTTCAAAAGTCTCTCCGGGCATCGAACCCGGCGGGACTTTATTATAAGGGTAACCTGCCAACAGAAGTTATATCACAGCAAAGATACTTATGACACTTTTAAGACAAATAATACGTGAAATTTCATTTATTATACCCACATATGGTATTTAACGAATTAAATTTCATTCACATCATAATATCAATATTTTCATTATATTTGCATGGTATTTCATTCATTAATATTGCAATAGAATATTTATGACCGAAAAATCATACAAAAACTGGATAGCAATGAGCGATAAAGCATTGCTGAAGCACATTGGTGACTTTATAAAACATCACCGTATGGAGCAGAACAAAACACAGGAGACTCTGGCTACAGAGGCTGGTATAAGTCGTTCAACGCTTAGTTTACTCGAAAGAGGCGAAAGCGTTACTTTGCCCACGCTCATACAAGTATTGCGAATGCTTGACCAGTTGCAGGTAATGGATACTTTTCGGATAGAAAAACAGATAAGCCCGATTCTGCTGGCCAGGATGGAGCAGGAAAAACGTCAGCGGGTACGCGCAAAGAAAAAAAATAATCAAACTGAAAGCGATTGGTAATGATTCAAACAGCATGGGTAAATATTTGGGGAGAACTGGTGGGCGCAGTTGCCTGGGATGATGTTTCGGGTTATGCCACCTTTGAATACGACAACCGGTTTAAAAATAAAAATTGGGATTTAGCTCCTTTGCAGATGCCTGTATCAGGAACCAGAAGTAATTTCAGTTTCCCGGCATTACGCCGAAAGCCGGACCCTGAACTCGACACCTTTAAGGGGTTACCCGGGCTGCTTGCTGATTCATTGCCTGACAGATATGGAAACGACCTTATAAATATGTGGCTTGCAAGTCAGGGAC
>CAZCPH010000412.1:0-1573 GCA_964500105.1 uncultured Mariniphaga sp.
TCCCTGTCTGACTGGCTGCACCAGCAGCGCAGGCAGGGATCCCCGTTTCCCGCTCTGAAAATCAAGGACTTGCAAAATGGAATTTGCAGGTCTTTTTTATTTGCACCAAAATTTGCACCCTGATTAGTTTTTTTTGCTCAGTGGTAGTCCGCCAGCCGGCGGATCTCAAGCTGAGAGTCGCGGGTTCCCTGTCTGACTGGCTGCACCAGCAGCGCAGGCAGGGATCCCCGTTTCCCGCTCTGAAAATCAAGGACTTGCAAAATGGAATTTGCAGGTCTTTTTTATTTGCACCAAAATTTGCACCCTGATTAGTTTTTTTTGCTCAGTGGTAGTCCGCCAGCCGGCGGATCTCAAGCTGAGAGTCGCGGGTTCCCTGTCTGACTGGCTGCACCAGCAGCGCAGGCAGGGATCCCCGTTTCCCGCTCGTTGAAATTGAGAGAGTTGGATTGATTTCTGACTCTCTTTTGTTTTTATAGTTGAAATAATCAATTTTCAATAAAATTTTGCTTAGTTTTGATTCACAACTTATTAGGTTTAAAAATCATGAAAATCAAACTATTCTTTTTTACATTTGTACTGTTTTCAGTTACGAAAATTTATGCTCAAACTACTGACACCTGTTGCTCCAATGTACTTCTCAACAGTTATTCTGAAAAATTGTATACATCTGAACCAGTAACGGAGCAGCAGCTTGAGTTTATTTTAAAATGCGGGATAAAATCACCCAGCGCAAGAAATATGCAGCCATGGAAATTCACGGTAATTAAAGATGAACCTACCATGAAGGAGATTGTGAATGACATAGTGCCCGGAAATGTGTTGATTGTTGTTTCGGGAGTTGAAAGGGAAGACGAAACCACTCCTGATTTTGATTGCGGACTGGCCACGCAAAGCATGTTTATTGCAGCTCATAGTCTTGGGTTGGGTGCCCGAATATACGGTGGACCAGTTGGCACTATAAATTCAAACAAGGAACTTTTCCAAATTCCATCGGGTTACAAGGCTGTTGTTGCATTACGTGTTGGAAATATTGATAAAACAGTTGATGCAGTTTCAGCAGCTTCTCCACGGAAGACAGACGAGGAGATAATCATTCAGAAAGTGAATTAAATTCTCTATCAGTAACACGTTTGTTCCTGCAACAGAAAACATCTGTTTTTGTGTTTAAGTGGCAGGGATTTGTGAGCTTTCCTCCACTTGGTGGTTGTTTTTCGTATTACAAGTAAAGATGCAGGAAATTTGGGGTATGGGGATAAAATTTCACTCCATAACTGAATAATTGCCCACCAATGGAAATTCAGAAATTCTTAAGCTTGAACATCCATAGGGTATTAAAGTAACTATTTCTTCTTTTTCACTTGTGTTTTGACCCCATTGAATAGAGTAAGGTAATGGTCCGGCAGAACCATAATACAATTTCCAGTCATTTATTCTTTTTGCCCTGGTTTCAATCCTGACCGGTGCATTTTGTGGATTCCACGGGAATGAATCCCGATTCATTTCACGAATGATCTGGTAGTTGTTTTTGATTTCATTCTCAGGCACATCCACCAGCCCGTAATTCCACGGAGAT
>CAZCPH010000412.1:1583-3514 GCA_964500105.1 uncultured Mariniphaga sp.
AATAATGATTGCCAAATAGTTCGGGGTCTTTTGTATTTATAATTTTTTCCCAGTTTTCTTCTATCTTAAGCACAAAATTTAGTGACCCCAAATCCACTGAAACAGAATTTTCGTGCCAGCGGTTAAGTTTAATTTCAGCCGGAATGGTCAATTCCACCATATCATTATTTTTCCAGTTTCTTTCGATTTTTATTATCTGATTAAGTTCCGGATGGCTGTAAATTTCTCCGTTTATTTCAACTTTGGCAGATGTACACCATTCAGGGATTCGCAACCTGAGAGGGAAGTTGGTGGTAATGTTTTCATCCATTGAAAAATGGAACCTGATGTTTTCTTCAAACGGATAATTTGTTTCTTCTGTAATAGTGATTTCAGTGCTGTCGCCCACCAATGCGGTGACCTTTGAAGGCGCAAACAGCAGTGCTGCCAGTCCCCGATCTGGTGTGGCATACCACAAGTTTTGAACAAATAATGGCCATCCCTGGTGCATGTTGGATGTGCAACACGGATAACCGGTGAGGAGACCAAAGCATATGTCGGTACCTCCATGGTTCAGGCTAAAATTCCGGTCTTCGCGGGTTACATGAACCTGATTGGCCTGCTGAAAATATTGTCGCTCCATAAAGTCATCTGTAACCTGAGCCGGCAATGCATTATAGGCAATCCGTTCGAGGTGATCGGCAAACGGGACTTCACCGGTTATGGCTAAAATGTTTTCAAGGCTGAACATCAATTCCACAACCGAACAAAGTTCGACACCATTGGTAGGAATATTATTTCGTAAAGCTTCGTCACCGCCATACATTCCCTGGGGCTGCCCTGAATATCTTTTAATATCTGCAAATGCTTTCTTTATACTTTCGATGTGCTTTTCGTCTTTACTCTGCTGGTAATACACAGCCGGTTCTTTTATGCCCTGAGCCAGGTTAACACAGTGAATATTTTCCTGATTTCGGATTAAATCGGTTTCCAAAAACCTGTTAGTATAGTCGAACGTCTGGTCATGGATTATTTCAGCCAAATCCAGAAGAAATTTATCACCAGTTATATTGTATAGCCAGTAAACCACCATCAAATTGTCTCCACCCCTGTAACGGGCCCAGAAAGTCCAGTTGTCCAGTGGCGTTTCGGGTAAAGTTTCCAACTGATATTTAAAATAATTCCTCATGAACTCAATAACCCGGGCATCTTCAGTGGCGGAATAATACTGTTGCAGAATTTTTAAAACCACCATGCGTGGCCACCAGTCAGCGCTGTTGCTGCGTTGAACTCCCGGCAGGTTGGGATAATCTTTATCCGGACCAAAATAACCACTGGGTTTCTGGCTGTTCAGAATCCATTCAACCCAGGGGGTCGTTTTGTTTATCAATTCTTCATCTTCAAGCAAATAGGCAAGCGTGATCAACCCGTGAATCCAGTAAGGGCCTCTTTCCCATTGATCTCCGTCGCCACCTAACCAGCCATTACTATCTCCCATGACCAATGGATACATTTCATCCAGCTTTCCTGTTGAGCCGTTTTTTTGCCGTAAGAGCATCTCATGCAACCACCCTTCGGCCTTTACAGATTTCAGTGGTAAAAGCAGAAATGGGTTTACCTTTAATGGTTCACGGTTGGACACATAAAGTGGATTGGTTTCAATGTCTGATTTTTTATTTGTGTTGTTTTGTGAGCATGATGCAAACAGCAAAACAACCAGGCAAATTAAAATATTGGTTTTCATATCTTATGATTAATCTGAATTCTCGATTCAGTTTAACAACCAATATAATAAAAAACGACCAAACTGCTTTCAAAATTTTTCCGCAAATCAAATAGCTGATTTTGCACCCTCAGAAATAATAAATCCATGCACATTTAAAAAGAGTATATTTCGGATTACCGGCCTTTATAAAACACAAATGGGAACCATTCTGTTACGAATAGCTCCC
>CAZCPH010000413.1:0-3514 GCA_964500105.1 uncultured Mariniphaga sp.
GTCCACAAGCGTCTCCGGTTCCCAGGCGGCGCTCAGCTCCCCGGACGATTGTCCACGGCGGATGATGCCCTCTAAAACGTTTTGCATGGGCCGGGTCTGGCGGAACCATTCGTTATCCGGATTAAAGAGGACTTTGACAATATCCAGTCCGGTTTCCAGATTAACCTGGGCATAATACCGGACAAAGAGGCGAAGCTGCTCGAAGCACGATTTACCCTCCAGCTCCGGCGTGACCGATTCAAGAAAAAACTTGTCGCCCGAGAGGTAAATATCCTTGATAACGTCGCTCTTTGTGTTAAAATAGCTGTAGAAGGTACCGACGGAGACGCTGGCCCGCTTGCAGATGTCGCGGATGGTGGCGCCCCGGTAGCCCTTCTCCTCCATCAGCTCCAGCGCGGCTTTAAACACAAGATCCTTTGTCAGCTCCGATTTTCTGTATGGCATGGCGTCATGAACTCCTCTCAGCAGAAAAGGGCGCGTATGACGTTATTATAATCATATTTCTACCAGTTCCGCAAGGTTTCATGACTTGACAGTAAACAGCAGGGAATGATAAAATATTTTGAGTAATAAAGTGAACATGTTCATAATTATTGTTGTATTATGGTATGGAGGCCGGTTGATTCTGAATGAACGCAGCAGCCTTGATGCTGCAACCTTTATCGGCTACCTGGTTTTTTTCTACAACATCATCAATCCGGCAAAAGCTTTTTCAACAGCGCTTTACAGTGTGGAAAAAGGACTGGCGTCCATGGAACGTATCGATAAAATCATGAACACGGAGGAAAGTATCAAAGAAAAACCCAATGCAGTTTCCATTAGCAATTTCAGTTCAAGGATTGTTTATAAAAATGTTTCTTTTGCCTACAATTCAACGCCTGTATTAACAGATATTTCCATTGAAATTGAAAAAGGAAAAACTGTTGCTTTCGTGGGACGATCAGGGAGTGGAAAAACAACACTGGTTGACCTGCTACCACGCTTTTACGAAGTTACCGGAGGCCAGATAAACATTGACGGAATTGATTTACGCGACCTGAAACTGAAAGACCTGCGCAACCTGATTGGTTATGTGAACCAGGAACCGATCCTGTTCAATGACTCATTCTACAACAACATCGCCTTTGGTATGGAAAACGTAACCGAAGAGCAGATTATTTCTGCCGCCAAAATTGCCAATGCACACGACTTTATTTTGGCCACCGAAAATGGTTACCAAACCACCATCGGCGATCGGGGTGACAAACTGTCGGGTGGCCAGAAACAACGCATTTCCATTGCACGTGCGGTAATGAAAAACCCACCCATTCTGATTCTGGATGAAGCGACTTCGGCACTCGACACCGAATCGGAACGGCTGGTGCAGGATGCCTTGCTGAAACTGATGAAAAACCGCACTTCCCTGGTGATTGCCCACCGGCTTTCAACCATAAAAAACGCTGACATTATCTATGTTTTACACAAGGGTGAAATTGTGGAACAAGGCACACACGACCAATTGCTTGCTTCAGACGGTCGCTACCGAAAATTACATAAAATGCAGATGTTTTAGTAACAGGCTACTGGCTATATGTTTGTGGCTGAGTACATTTGATATGCCGCATAAAAAACGAGGTTTAACATCTGTCAAACCTCGTTTTCGTTTGCACGGGAGGAGAGACTCGAACTCCCGACACCTGGTTTTGGAGACCAGTGCTCTACCAACTGAGCTACACCCGTATTTTGCGAGTGCAAATATAATAATTCCGTTTTAATTACCTAAAATATCCAACATTTTCAACAAATCCGGGTAAACCACTAATTTTCAAAGCACAAGACAAAAAACTGAATCAAATTTTCACGATTACGATTTTTTTAAATAATTTCAGCACCGCAAATCGGCCGAACCTTTGAACCAACTGATGTAAAAAACACTTTATGACCTAAAAAAAATTCTGAAATGCGTCTTAAATTAGTTCCTGTAATTGTTCTTACAATTTTAGTTTCCTGCCAGAAAACCCATGATCCAAAAGAAGTGTTGACTTTGAAAGGTGACTGGGAGTTGTTTCTGGATTTTGACGATGAATTTGGACTGGAAATCGGACAGATTCAATACAATGACCAGATTTCGCTTCCTTCGTCGCTTGACGAAGCCCAAAAAGGTAAAAAGGAAGAAGTGTCGAACAGCACACATCAACTGGCGCGTAACTATTCATTCTATGGAAAAGCCTGGTACCGGAAAGAAGTTGAAATTCCAAAAAACTGGCAGGATAAACACATCGATTTATTGATTGAGCGTACCCGGGTAACCCACTTGTGGATTGATAACGAATTTGCGGGCAGTAATGCCGTCATTTCGGCTCCGCAAACCTACAACCTTTCAAAATACCTGACTCCGGGAAAACATACCATTACCATAGTGGTAGATAACGGAAAGGATTGCGGACTCCCTGAATCCATTGGCTCGTCGCACATGTGGACCAACGCGACACAAACCAACTGGAATGGAATGCTGGGAGAAATAAAGCTGACAGCCAAAAATCCGATCCACATAGAAACGGTAAAAACCGTACCCGATGTGGCCAAAAAAGCAGTAGCTGTCTCAGTTTCCATTGAAAATCCCGGAACTGCCGTTGCTGAAATGGAGCTTATCATTTCGGCTTCACTGTTCAACACAGGAAGGTCTCACACTCCGGAGCCTGCAACTGTAAAACTTGACGTCAAACCAGGCAAACACCTTTATCATGCAGAATATCCTCTGAGTAACGACGCTGTTTACTGGAGTGAGTTTTCGCCTGCATTGTATAACCTGAATATCGAACTGAAAAATATAAACCAAAAAAAACCGGTCGATGCCATAGAAACAGTTACAGCATTGCGCAAATTTGATATTAACGACAAACAATTTACCATAAACGGTATAAAAACATATTTACGAGGAAAAAACGATGCCTGTGTTTTTCCGCTAACCGGCTATGCGCCCATGGAAACCGAGCAGTGGACAGCCTATTATGAAAAAATCAAAGCGTTCGGGTTCAACCACGTCCGGTTTCACTCATGGTGCCCGCCAAAAGCAGCCTTCGAAGCTGCTGACCTGTGTGGCATCTATCTTCAGCCGGAGTTGCCGTTTTGGGGTTCTTTGAAAAATGATCAAGGCCATCCTGTAATTCAGTTTCTGCAGGCAGAAGGCCGGGCGGTACTGGATGCATTTGCAAACCATCCATCGTTTGTGATGTTTGCAACCGGAAACGAAATCGGCGGAGAAATTTCTGCAATGCAATACCTGACAAACGGATTCAGAAACCACGACAACAGGCCGCTTTATGCACTGGCTTCCAACTACCATTTGGGCTGGAGAGGGCCGCAGTTGGGAGAAGATTTTTTCGTTGGTTGCCGTGTTGGTGGCGAAAATGATGACAAATTTGAACCTCATATACGCTCTTCATTCTCGTTTGCCGATGCCATCGACGGTGGGATTTTAAATGCCACCTATCCCAACACAAAAATGGATTTCAGCACCGGAGTCAGTCGTTCA
>CAZCPH010000414.1:0-3504 GCA_964500105.1 uncultured Mariniphaga sp.
CAAAAACGTTGGTATCAATTATGTCGTGAAGATGAAACAAGTCGGCAACATATCCTACAGGAGCTGAGTCGATTACAATAACGTCGTAAAGCCCTTTGAGCTTTTCAACCAAATGATACAGTTTGTCGTCGGTAAGCATTTCTGCAGGGTTCGGCGGAATTGGTCCTGCCGGTATAATTTTCATGAACGGATGCTTCGTTTTAAACGTAATATCCTCAATTTTCGATTTGCCAATGACGTAGTTTACCACGCCTTCGTCTGAATCCAGTTCAAATTCGTCTTTCAGTTTCGAATTTCTCAAATCGAGGTCGAGTAAAACGGTTTTTTTGCGCATTAAAGCAAACGAGGAGGCAATGTTTATGGCGTTGTACGATTTTCCTTCTTTCGGGAAAGTAGATGTTACTGCAATCACCGGATTTGATTTTCCTTTGGTAATCAGGTTCAGTTTGGTTCTGATTGCGCGATAAGGTTCACTGGCCGGTGAATTGGGTTTATCCAGCACAAGGGTTCGGCTGGTGGTTTCTTTCTGGTTTTGAAAAACATGACCTACAATGGGGAACTTTGTAATTGCCTCAATATCTTCCTGCGAAAGAATTTTGGTGTTGAAAAAATCGGCCAACATTATTCCTCCTGCCGGAAGTGCCAGACCAAGCAGCAACCCAATGGCATAAATCATCATGGTTTTGGGTTCAACCGGACCCGATCCCAGCATTTGCGGTTCTTCAATCATCTGGCTGTCAGGGATATTTGATGCTTTGGCAATCTGAGCCTCAGAAAGTTTTTGCAGCAAAAAGGTGTAGGTTTCGTTGTTCAGTTTATATTTCCGCTCTATGTTTACATAATTTCGTTCTGTCGCCGGAAGTCGTCTTACTTCAGCTTCAAAACTGCGAATACGCTGATTCAGGTTGTTCAACGCCATATCCGACTGCGAAATGATGTTGTTAACGTTTTCACGCAGCGAGTTTTTAACACTTTCAATCTGAGCATTCAGTCTTAAAATGGTTGGGTGTTCCGAATCCCGCCGGATTGAAGTCTGGCTCGATTTTTCAGTAATTAAGTCATTCAGCTGCATAATCAGGCTGTTCAAAAGCGGATCCTGAATACCCATAGCCGAAGGTGCAATAACGGTTTCCAGTTCCTGGCTGGCACTGGTTGTAATATATTCCCTCAGGTAATGGTAATATTTGTTTGAAGTTTCCATGGCCACACGTTCACTGTCCAGCTCACGCATTTGTTCCAGCAACTGTTGCGATTGTACTGAAATATCGAGCACCTGGTTTGCACTCTGGAATGCTTCCATCCGGTTTTCGGAAACACTCAGTGAATCTGAAATACTCTCCAGTTGCGAAGAAATAAACTGAATGGTTCTGTTGGCATTTTCGTTCTTTTTCTCCAGGTTGTCCAGCTGATAAACTTCTGTAAGCTTATTCAGAAAAGCAACGCCTTTTCTCACATTAAAGTCCCTGAGTTTCAGGTTCAAAATTGATGTTTCCTTGTCGTTTCGGGTTACTTCGAGGTTTGCCTTGTATTTTTTTACGAGTGCATCTTTTGAATGAAACCTGAATCTGAAATTATTTTGAGATTCGGGATTAAACTGCTCGTTAAGCAAAATGGTAAACGAACACTGTTCCGAAACGAGTTTACTTCCGGCATCTACTTCGCGGGAAAAGGAAAAATCGGGGATCCGGCGTATGATTTCATTTTCCATGTAGTCGTAAATAACTGCTTCTTCTTCGTTAACGCTGATTTGCAGTTTACCATTGGGTAATATGGTAAGGTCATAATCAGCCTCAATAATTTGAGGATGATCTTCATCCCAAATCACCTGGAAGGGAACCTCCTTGTATCTTTCTGTAACAGACACCCGGCCTACAGCGTAGTAACTTATATTAAAATCGAGTTCATCCAGCGTTCTCGTAATAATTGGTGTAGAGCTGAGAATAACCATTTGGTTATAAATGTTTTGCATACTATTCATGCCGCCAAGTCCCTGGAATATATTTTGCTGAGCTCCACCCATTGCACCTGTCAGCGGCGAAGAATTCTTGCCTTCTTCAACCAGCATCGATGCATTTACTTCGTAAACCGGTGTAGTGTACCTGTTGTACAACCAGGCAAGGCCAACGGTAATAAATACTGCCAGCACAAACCAGTACCAGTTGCGTAAAAATTTAAAGATCAGTTTTTTCAGGTCGATGCTGTCGTCGTCTTGTGCCTGCAGGGCGGGTCTGTTATTTGAATTTATTTCGGTATGGGTCATTGTCTGAAAAGATTTAAAATCAATAATCCGATTGATACGATTGAAGCAGTAATGCTTAACGGAGCAGAGTAAGGCAGGTTTTTAGCGCCATATACCTTGGTGCTGTGCTCAACATAAACAATATCGTGGGGTAAAACATAGTAATAAGGTGAATAAATAATATTCGGATCGGTAAGATTTAATTGTGCCACATGTTTGCCGTCGGGCAGTTCGCGAATCAGTTTTACCGTTTGCCGGTTTCCATAATCGGAAATGTCGCCCGCAGTACCAAGCGCTTCAAAAATTGTCAGCTGGTTTTTCACCATCAGCTTTTGGCCGGGTTGTTTTACTTCACCCAAAACGGTAATGTTCCGGTTAACCAGTTTCACAAAAACCGATGCGCTTTCAAGATAGTTGTCAACTTTCTCCTGAATGATGTCACGAACTTCCGAAACGGTTTTGTTTTCAACGGGAATATTTCCAAGCTGCGGATACGAAATGTAGCCATCCTCATCAACCAGGTATGTTATAAGTTCCAGGCTGTTGGCAGAGCTTCCCATCGATCCCATTGAACCTTGTGTGTTGGTCAGATTCAAAAAAGCAGCATTCAGCGGGTCGTCGCTAATTACCTGGATAAACAACTGATCGTTGGACCGTATCCGGTATTCTTCAGGCAGCGGACCGTTTGAATAGGTTACACCCGTTTCAACTCCGTTCATGTAAATCAGTTCCTGCAATGGTGTACTGCATGAGGTTGCAAACAAAATGACAAAAAAAAGCAAACCAATCTTGCCTTTTTTCAGAGAATTTTTGGTTAACATACTCTGTTTTTTTTAATTGGCGGCAAAGGTACGAATTTTTAAGAACCCCGATTATATTTTTTTTGAAAAAACAGAAATAACTCGTTGCATAATATTCAATTAACCCAAAAACTGTTTTTGCTGGTGCTTTATACTTTCCCAATAATTTTTAATTTTGAAGAATTAATTAAAGAGGGAGCTGAATTTTGAAATATTTGATCTTGATATTGTTTGTTGGGTTTTTTGGCCGTTCGTTTGCACAGGAGCCACTAATGCCGTTGGTGGCTGAAAAGGATTCTGCAGAACTTATGGTGGAGCGGCAGTTGATGTACAACCAACTCCTCTCCGGAGTTCATCCTTTGGGAGAAGTTATGGAATCGGTGCAGTTGCCATCGTTTAATTTTCAGGAAGAAATGGGAAGGCGGTGGAGTTATGCTTTGCCGGAAAACACTTTTAATTACTGGT
>CAZCPH010000415.1:0-3502 GCA_964500105.1 uncultured Mariniphaga sp.
TGTTGTTTTTTTGTGGAAGAACGCTGTTCATTCCTGAAAACCCAAACCGGTAAAAATTACGCCCTCGATTATTCGCTCGACCAACTGCAAAAACGGGTTGATCCGGAATTGTTTTTTCGAATCAATCGCAATTTCATGGTGAATATCAACTGCATTGCCGAAATCATCAGCTACTCCACCAACCGTTTGAAACTGAAACTGAAAAATTTTAATGACGAAGGACTTATCGTCAGTCGCGACAAAGTTTCGGAGTTCAAACAGTGGTTGGACCGGTGAAGCTTTACCAAATTTTCTTTAATTTTTACTGATTATCGCAGCCCAGCCACCACCGGGTGCCAAATCAATTTTTATTTTGGATGATGCACTTACATTTTCTTTTTCCATTTTAAAATCGGCCGCATGGCGATCGGCATTTACGCCGTCTTTCCAAACCTGTATGGTGAAGTTTCCGTCGGACAGGAAGCTGAGGTCGAGTTCCAGCGAGCGCGGCGACCAGTCGGTCATCGCGCCCACATACCATGTTTCGCCTTTCCGGCGGGCCATTAAAATGTAGTCTCCTACTTTGGCTTCCAACACACGGGTTTCGTCCCAAATTGTGGGCACTTCTTTCAAAAATTCCATGGCTTCGGGTTCGCGGTAGTAGTTCGACGGGTTGTCTGATAACATTTGCAGCGGACTTTCAAAAACCACGTACATAGCCAACTGGTGGCAGCGGGTTCCGGGCGCCATCGGGGCTTCAAAAATATCCCTGAAATTGCCTTTATTGGCATTTAGCATCGCGCCGGGGGTATAATCCATTGCGCCGGCTACCATACGGATAAACGGCAGGGTCACATTGTGTTCCGGGTCGGGCAACTCCGACCACTTGCAGTTTTCCATACCTTTTACCCCTTCATAGGAAATCACATTCGGGTAAATGCGGTCGAGGCCAACCGGTTTGTAGGCACCATGATAGTCCACAAGCAGCTGTCGTTTAGCACATTCACGGGCAATTTTTTCGTAGAAATTCACCATCCACTGGTCATCGCGCTGCATAAAATCGATTTTTATGCCTTTTACGCCCCACGCTTCAAACTGGTCGAGCGCTTCGGTGAGCTTGTCATCCAGCGCTTTCCAAACCACCCAGAGAATTACGCCAACTCCTTTATCCTTACCGTAATCTACCAGTTCCTGTACATCAATTTCATCCTGTACTTTCATAATGTCGTTGAGGTGGTACCAGCCTTCGTCGAGGATAATGTAATCGAGACCGTATTTTGCTGCAAAATCGATGTAATATTTGTAGGTTGCATTGTTCACACCCGATTTAAAATCCACACCGTAAATATTCAGCGCATTCCACCAGTCCCAGGCCACTTTCCCGGGTTTAATCCAGTCCGTGTTTTCCAGCACATTTTCCGGCGCCAGCTTGTAAATCAGCTCCGATTCAACCAGTTGCCGGTCATCATCGGAAATAATCATGGCACGCCAGGGAAAACTTTTCGGGCCCTGCAGTTCAGCAATGTAATCCGCATATTTCACCGGTGCCACATCGCGGTCGGTACGTTGTTCTTCTTCCAATACCACTCCGGCAAATTTCCCAACCAGCCGGTATGGGTTCTCTTTGCAGCCCTGCAAAAACATCCCGGCATAGTCGGTTATCAAATCCGATTCCGAAATGTAAATTTTTACATTGTTTTCAGCTTCAACCAAAAGGCCGGTTGACGCAAAACGCTCGGGCGATATTTCCGAAAGTTTAACATCGAGATACGACCGTTCCTGGTGCGTAAACATGCTCTCCTCTTCCGGAAACCAGACTTTGTGGTTGGCAGGAAAAGTGAAGGTAGCCAGTTCGCTCTTCACTTTCAGCGGACCATTTTTAGTCACTTCCCAGCGGTAAGCGACACCTTCGTCGTACGCCCTGAAATGCAGGTTGTAATCTTTAAACGAAAGCGTGAGCTGGTTGTACACATCTGGAATGCGGGCATTTTTACGGGCCACTACCGGAATGATTTCTTCGTTAACCGAAATTGTTTTGTTTCTCCGGACTTTGGCATTTTCCCCCAGCACCTGGTTTTCGAGAATCAGGGAAACGGGAGACGGAGAAATGATTTCCTTATTTCCAAGAAAAACGGAGTAGTGAATTTTTTCATCTACGGTCACTTTAACCGTTAATCGTTCTGAGGGGGATTTAACGGAATAATCCTTTGCAATCAGCTGGTTCATAAAGAGAATAGATAAGAACAAAAGTGCATATTTTTTCATAATAATTTGTTTTTGGTTTATGGGATGCAAGTTAAAAAGAAATATGGAAATTGGATAGCATCGCCCGAAGCGATGCCATCCTTTATTTTACCATCAGTTTTTTTGTTGTTCTGCTATTTTTCTGAAAAATATGTATGAAATAGATTCCCGGAGCATAATTGCCAGTGGGTATTTTTATCCGGTTTTCCGTTGAATTATCAAGTTGTTTAACCATTGTGCCTGTAACCGACCAGATTTCAATTTTTGAAATGGGTTTTTCTGCAGCAATTGTAACCTCGCTGATTGCCGGATTTGGATAAACACGAATATCATCCATCACTAAATCTACCTCAGAAATGTTGGTAACAACCTGTGTTTTTGCCAGTTTTCGGGTTGAATACAACCGGTATTCGCCGGGCTGCATGGAAAAACTTTGCGAAGCTGTTCCCACGTCAATGGAATCCTGTGAGAAAAATTCAAACCATTTTCCGGTTTCGGGGAAAGTAACGTTGCCGGTTGTTGATGTTGCGCCGAAATTTCCAACGCCAAACACATGGTTTCCGCTGTGGCTTAGCCGGTACCAGCGCACCTGCCCGCTTAAACTGTAATCGAAGCTTTCAGGGGTAAATTCCTCGAAATTTTGTTTCAGGTGGTTCAGTTGCGCCATCACCTGGAACAAATCGGTTCGGTCTGAATTATCAATGTATTCCCAGCGGGGAGGTTTTTCTGATAAACGTCCGCCAAAGTCGTTAATGGAAACATCGTAACCCCGTTCGCCAAACTGCCATATCATTTTGGGGCCGGGCAATGGCAGCAAAAATACTGAGTTCAGTTCTATCCGGTCGAGTGCAGTGGGAAGTTGTCTGATGTTGTAATCGCCTTCAATAAATCCCGAACTGAGTAAATCCACCATAATCCGCTCTTCGTCATGACTTTCGGCATAAGTGACCAGGTTTGGCTCATTCCAGCCGCGACTGTTGTAAACTCCCCAGCTCAAATTGGAAGCGCCGGAATTTCCGCGGCCTGCTTCACGATAACTGCCATGCATGTTTCCCCACATCAGGATTCCGTAATCTGCCAGTACTTTCTCTTCAGCATTATCTGAGAGGTGTTCAAAAATAACCAAGGCGTCTTCTTTTCGTTTCCATATTTCATCGGCCATGCGTTTCAGATTGGTTATGCGGGCGGCATCGTATTCACTTCCCCAGCTGGATTCGCCAAAAGGAGTGTTTGAAAATCCTTTGGTTGTATAATGCAATTCGGGCTGCAATGAGAAAAA
>CAZCPH010000416.1:0-3502 GCA_964500105.1 uncultured Mariniphaga sp.
ACGATAAAAAAGAAATGATCGCTGCTTTTATATTGTGCCGCCCTTTCATCGGGAAATCCCTGCACCACGAGCGCTTTTTCATCCGAAAATTTCTCCACCTCTTTTTTCCACTGCTCTTTCAGCGATGCCGGGCAAACCACCAGTGTTTTTTCAAATCCGAAAATTCGTTTTTTCAGAATAGCGGTGGCAATAGCCTGTATGGTTTTTCCCAGCCCCATTTCATCGGCAATGATGGCATTTTTACGGAAAAGTGCGAACTCAACACCCTCTTTTTGATAAGCATAGAGGTCAGCATTTATCATGCTAAAATCGGGGATGTGCCGATCGCGCAGGCTCATCAGCATCTCCTGCTCAAAAGCTGCCTCCACCTTTTCGGCCACCTCGGGCCGGATACGGATATGTGGAAAATCAGCCGCTTCTTCAATAAACTTCAGGAATCCGGTAATTTGGGCATCTTCAATGCAGTTGGCATTTTTAAAATACCGCGAAATCAGCAATTGCTCGTCAACCGGAAGCTTGTGCGGATAGTGCCAGCTAATTTTAGATTCGTTGAGCGGGTCGCAAAATACTTCCACAAACGGGTATGTTTTGTTTAACCGGTTGTAAAGCGCCTTATTTTCTTTTAATTTCCTGAATGCAAACATGATGTGCTTGGTAGTTCCCAGCTTGTTCAACTTAGCATCCATGCTGTCGCTGTAACCGGTTTCGTTTTCAAAATCGCGCAGGAACACTTTGTATTTCACACCCCTCTCGTTAGTCAGGATATGGTCACCGTAAATATTACCGGCCCACTTGATGTGGTATTCGGCTTTATCCGCCTTTTGCTGCCGCTCGGCCAGCACCCGCTTAACCATTCCCTGCCGGGTGTATTTTTTATGCTCCAGGTGTTCTTTGGGGTTAAGCAGCTGCACTTCGCTTTCTACCTGCAACAGACAAGCATACGCGTACTTGTCCCATTCCACCGGTTCTTTTCCGCAATGCGGAAAAATTGCGCCAAAATTTTCTTCATCGCCTTCTTCTTCCGGTAATTCAATATCAAGAGAGTATTCGGCAATTTCATTTTCCCGCTCATCAGCCACAATCAGTTCGAAACGCGACACCGACTGCGCCAGCACCTGGCACTGCCCGTTGTTGAAAATGATTTCGCCCAACGCCCTTTCCTGTGGGCTGAGTATGGTTTGCAATTTCTCTATTTGCGCGGAAACGACCTTTTTTATTTGCATCGGAATATCTTTTTTATGAATCTGAATTCAAATTTAAAAGCAAGTAAAATGAATGGATAATATTAAAGTTTTTGCTTTACTGCATAAACAAAAAAAGGGAGCTTTTATAAAATTTTTTCAACAATGCAAAAAAAAACTGCAACAAGGATGAGATGACGCCAACATTGCCACACAATTGTCACGAAGTGATACCATTCGTTGCACTAAGTGGTGCTACTTTACAACAATTATTATAGAACTGGTATCCGAATTTTACCAGCTTTAATTTTCAATATTACTTTGGATTTGCAAATGAATTGTTGATTGTACTGTTTGGGTTTGTATCACTTATTTTTTCGTATCATAGATCAAAAAAAGAGAAGTTATTCGTATCTTTGGCTGAATTAATTCGCTTTGTCATGAGTATATTGGAAATATCGGAAAAAGATTTTTTAACGGGCGCACGGAAAGGTATCCAAAAATCGAGGCTGTTGTCTATTGCACGTGAATCCGGGTTAACGCTGAAAGAGTTGAGTTCGTTTCTGCGGATTTCCACCCGGTCAATCCAGGAAAAGGAGCCAAACCAATTCATTGCACCCGGCGCTTCTGAGCGGGCATTATACATTGCCCGGTTATTTAACTCGGGGATTAAAGTATTCGGAACCCGTGAGAAGTTCTACAACTGGCTGAATACCAAAAACCAAGCTATGGGTGGTGAAAAACCTGCTTCTTACCTGGATACTTTTTCAGGAATCCAGTTAGTGATGGATGAACTGAACGCCATCGAATACGGATTTTCTGTCTGATGATTGTTTACCGGATTACAAAACAGGAGCATGCTGCACTCGATGGGGCGGGTGGGTTGTTTGGCCCGGGACGGTGGCATAAAAAAGGCAATCCGGTCATTTATACATCGGAACATGCCTCGCTTGCAGCCTGGGAGAAAATCGTTCATGTGGCAAGTTTTGAAAATATACCTGACGACCTTCTGCTTATAAAAATTAAAATTCCCGATTTATTAGAAATCCGGCCAGTACCGGAAGAAATTTTGGTTCCCGGTTGGAATGATTTTCCTTTTAGCAGTGAAACGGTTGAATTTGGAACTTCCTTTTTGCAAAAGAAGGAACATCTGGCACTAAAAGTTCCCTCAGTAATAATTCCCGATGAATTTAATGTGATCCTGAATCCACTCCATCCGGATATTCATAAATGCAAAATTATCCATTCTGAACCCTTTATTTTTGATGAGCGGATTTTAAAATAGAAAATTCAATTGCCTGGCAGGTTTCCTCTTTATTATATCCGTGAGTTCCGGACCTGGTTCGTCAATTTGATTCCTTCCGAGTACAATTGCTGCGCTTCGAATTCCCTTTCTTCTATGTAATCTATTTCCTGTTGCAAGGTGGTTCTCCAAAACCATGATTTTACATCCATCTCATTATTCCCAAGGTATCTGAATCGAGAAAAATTATAATAATTCTCGATTTAATCCGAATAATATCATATTTATTTTTGATTTACTACCGCAGAAATCAGTGTACAGCTCAAAAAACCTGGAAGTTGTTAACCGGTCATAAGCAGCCCGAATGAAACGGAAAATAAAGAATCTCTTCCAACTCCACCAGAAGAGCAAATGGAAACTTCATCAGTCCCCGCATCCGGATTTTACCGGCGTAAAAGAGGCGGATTCAAGAAAATCACCAACTATTTATGTTTGAAATAAAAAACCGGTGTGATTTCACTTCAAACCACGTGGGATTCGACCCAAAACTGAAGTGGTTCGAAATTTAAATATTGATGTAAAGATAATGATAATGAAGCTAAAATCTAAATTAATACTTCAGTACCTTGCCACCAGCGGCATCTTCCTCCCAAAACCAAAAGCCTTGGAACTCACCCGCAATATAGGCGCTGCCTGGAACCGTTTGTATTCGGTTGTATTTACCATGCGAATCACTTTTTCCACCATTTCCGGGTCGAATCCTTTGTTTTCAATTTCACCCGGTGACAAGTTTTGTTCGATAAAGCTGAACAGGATTTCGTCAAGAATTTCATACTCAGGCAGCGAATCGGTGTCTTTTTGGTCGGGACGGAGTTCGGCAGAAGGCGGTTTTACAATGGTATTTTCCGGAATAATTTCACCGTTGATATTCATAAAACGGGCCATTGCGAACACATCGGTTTTATACACATCGCCCAAAACAGCCAGACCGCCGTTCATGTCGCCATACAAAGTTCCATAACCTACCGCGCATTCACTTTTGTTGGTGGTGTTCAGCAAAATATGTCCGAATTTATTA
>CAZCPH010000417.1:0-3496 GCA_964500105.1 uncultured Mariniphaga sp.
AAATAAAATCTTTGAATTCTTTATCTGTAAACAGGTTTCCGTGTCCGCCACGTGCTGGTTGAACCACCAATTCACCGTTTTGGGCAAAATAGTCGGTGGTGTTGCCCTGCCAGCCGTCCAGGTTCATGCCGTTAAACAACGAAACAAAACCCTCGGTCTTTTCTTCATCAGTAAGGCCAATTTCGTCGGTATTGATTTCTTTCACAAAAATATCGCGGAAAGCCAGTTCGTTGCCATGGGCCTGCAGCTCAATGGTTCCTTCTTCAAAAATCGGAATGCTGCGGTCCCAGTAGTTGTCCATGCGCACGTTGTCGACAACCAGCTCGCCGTTGAGGTAAACCGTTACATTTTCGCCAATCATTTTGATGTGGAAGGTGTTCCATTCGCCAACAGGATTATCGGCCACTTTCGATGGATTTCGCTCGTTGTCAGGGTTGTTGTTGTACAGACCACCCGAACCTACCTGAGCTCCAACTCTCACGAGCGAGGTATCCCAAATCTGCACCTGCGGTGTTCCCCTGAGGTAAATTCCGCTGTCGCCTTCGCGGGTGATTTTCCAGTCCACAATCAGTTCAAAATCTTTGTATTTTTTTTCTGAAACGAGGTTCGCACCGTGTCCGTTAAAAATAATCTGTCCGTCTTTTACACTCCAGTTTTCAACCATCTTCTTGTTGGCTTCTTCCTGCGCTCTGGCGCGTTCGGCATCGCTCAGCCGTGCAATTTTTATGGGATTTCCATCCAGCAGCATACCCTGCCAGCCATCCAGGTTTTTTCCGTTGAACATGGAAACAAAACCTTCTTCGTCGGGCATTTCGGCCAGGTAATTATTAATATTGATGATATCGTAATCGCTTTCTTCGCCGGTTAATACCGAAACAACACGTTCAAGCATATTCCTTACCTTTTTGCCTGAAAAACTGTTTTTCCCGTCGGAATCGGGCAGTGCAATACGCATAATGGCACGGGCAGCAGTTTGCTGAAGTTCGCTCTCATCCAAAAACTGTTCGAGGTAAACCAGCGAAAGAAATGTTTTCAGGTTGCCAATGGCATTGATTATCTGCCTCTTTTCGTTTGCATTGGAAGCAAAAGGCATAATTTTCCGGTATTGCAGCAGTTTCTGGTCGTCGGTTAAATTGGCCGTGCGCACCTGACGTACAAAGTTCGAAACAGCTTTGGAGCGGTAATCACCGGCCGAGTTTTCCGCCACTTCGTAAAGCGAGGCAGCAGCTGAGTAATCTTTCCAACTGGTAAGGGCTTCAAAGGCGGTTTCTTTCAGACTGCCGGTTGAATTGTTGAAATAACCGGACACCGTTTGCAAAGCCACATCTCCTCCAATTTCAGGAAGAATAGCCAGAATCCGTTCTTTTTTGTTCGTAGTTTTTAGCGCCTGAAGCAGTTTGCCGTTTTCAGTTTTTTCTGCTTCTACCCCTCTTGTAGCTGCCACAACAGCCTGCTGCACCTGCTGAACTTCGTTTTCATTTTCAACATTCAGCAGCAATTGAATCAATGCATCGAGATTTTGTTCGGCAGAAATATTTTTGAGCGCTGCAAAAGCTGAGGTTCTTTCTGCCTGATTTTGTGATTTTGTAACCGCAAGTACGTCGTTGAAATATTCATTTCCAGACTTTGCTGCAACCAAATCAATAAATGCAGCTTTTGTCGCTCCCGAAGTACTTTTCATTCGTTCAGCAACAGGCTCCAGATGTTTTTGATCGGTTAACTGTACTAAAGCTTTTTTTGAAGCTTCAAGATCGGTTCCCTTTTCCATGTGATTCAGCAACACCGGAACGGCTTCTTTCCCCTGCAGACGCGTAAGTGCTTCAATGGCATCTTCACGCACCGCGGGAGAAGTATCGTTCAGATTTCCTGTGACAAAGCCAACAGCGAGTTTATCGCCCCGGCGGCCCAGCATATCGATGATCTCAGCCTTTTTTTCGCCCGAAACGGTTCCTGCTTTATTCGTCCATTGCCGCGTTGCTGCAACGCCACCCACTTTCTCGGCAATATTCAATGCAGCATACCTGAATTCCTTATTGTTGCTGTCAACAGCTTTGAGCAGCATCGGCATGGCTTCATAGCCAAAATGTTTGGCATAAACCGAAAGTGCAGCTGCCTGGTTGTGTAATTTATCGTCTGCCTGATTTACTTTCATCATTGCTTTCAGAGCTTTCTGACTGAGTTTGGTTTCGCCTTTTTCAGCCAAACGGTCTGCATAAACCAGAAAAGCTTCGGCAGCATTGGTCTTTTCGTATTTAAAATCCACATCCTGCGCTGCTTTCAGCAACAGTTTGTAGGATTCGGGGTTGCCGATGTTGGCCAGTGCGCCCAGCGCTACCTTGCGCAAATCTGCATTTTCTGATCCGGCAACTACGGTAATAGCCCTTAAAGCCGGCTCGTAGCGGAGTTCTCCCAATGCTTTGGTCAGGGTAGTTTTTCCTTCTTCGCTGGCTCTGGGGAAATTTTCAAACAAAGCCACAGCTGCATTTTCAGAACCAATGGCTACCAGAGTTTGGGCAACCGGCTCGGTCAGTTCAGCATTTTCGAGGTACTTTTTTATGGAATTCACCGATTTATCGCTTCCAACCAGATTGAGTTGATTCAACAAAAAGGTTCTCACCTCAGCATCGGTTTGTGATTCAAGCGCTGCCAGCAAACCGTTTTCCACAAGCTGGCGTGCATCTTCTTTCCCGAATTCGCTGGCATAACGTGCCAGGCTGTTCAGGGCAAAACGCACGGCAGTGTCGTCGCCTTCTCCTGCCGGAGTAAGCAGTTTTGTCATTTTTTCGAATCCCTGCGGACCTAAATCAATCAGTTCGTTCAGAACACGGTCGCGGTGAACCAGATCACCGGCTGGCATTTGGGCAAGGGCGTCTGCTACTTTGGTATCAAGCGTTCTTCTGTCCTGTGCCCATGAAGTTGACACAATCAAGGCCAGGAGTAGAATTGCTGTAAATTGAACTATTCTTTTATTCATTTTTAGCTAATTGTTTATATTATAAATTTTTAAGTTCCCCTTGGGAATTTACGGCCTTCTATATTGTCCACGGAGCACGCATGGGCTGGTTAATCAACCGGTTGGCACCCTCGTCGTCAACAAACTGAAGTTTATCGGGGTCGAAATTTAACGTACGGCCCAGTCTTACAGCTATGATTCCCAGATTAACCAGGGTTGCCGACCAAAAACCGTTGGTTTCGTTCAATGCAAACTTCTTCCGGGTTTTTACCGATTCTGAGAATTCAGAAATCTGCGGTTCCGGATCGGGTAATGTTTTCAGGAAAGACTGCAGGTTTGGAATATCGGAACGGAAACCCCGGAAAATTTTCCCGTTGGGCCCTTCGATGTAAGCTGCGTCTTTGTCTTTGTTTTCACCGTCGAGAATAATCTGACAACCGTCGGCATAAGTGTAAGTAATCCGTCTCCACGAGCCCACTGCATCGTAATGTTGCTGCGGTGCGTCCACTTCAATTTTCACCGGTGCCGTATCGTCTTTTCCGA
>CAZCPH010000418.1:0-3491 GCA_964500105.1 uncultured Mariniphaga sp.
GGCATATCAGATTAACGACCGGTTTACACTTGGCGGCTATAGTTTTGGAGCAAATTCTGTGTTTACCGCCCCGTTCCCAAACCAGGGAATGAACAATTTCGATGTGCGCGGTTCTTCTATGTTTTTGAAATACAACGTTTCAAAAAATTTTAAAATTGAAACACGGGTGAATGTTATCCACAGCCCCGGGTTTTAACTGAGTGTTAAATTGCTGACAGCACCGAACACAAACTGTAAACCGGTAAAATAAAATAACTTCATGTTAAAAGTTTATAAAGCATCTGCAGGCTCCGGAAAAACTTTTCAGCTGGTGGCTGAATATCTGAAACTTCTGGTTAAAAATCAGCAGAATTATCGCAATATACTGGCTGTTACCTTTACCAACAAAGCCACCAGCGAAATGAAGAGCCGGGTTCTGGAACAACTTTATCAGCTGGCAAATCATGAAGAATCGGCCTATCTCGGGCTTTTGACTTCGGAAACGGGTCTGCCGGAAGAAACAATCAGGCAACGGGCAAAACAGGTTTTAAAAAATATTCTGCACGACTACAACCGGTTTTCCGTAAATACCATCGATTCGTTCACTCAGCGGGTGATAAAAGCATTCAACCGCGAAATGGGAATTTCTCCGCATTTCATGCTCGAGCTCGACAATGAAATGATTCTGGAGGAGGCGGTTGACCGTCTGATGGCAAAAGTGGATACAGATAAAAAGTTGCGCAGATGGCTGGTGAAATTCAGTGAGGAAAAAATTCGCGAGAATAAAAGTCAGCGAATCGAAGAGGACATAAAAAATCTGGGGAACGAACTGTTTAAGGAAAAATTTCAGGTTTTTTTTCCTGAAAATGAAACCGATGGGAATCCGTACACCCGGAAAAAGCTGGAAGAATTCAGGACGGAACTGGAAAAAATTATTGCCTGGTACCGGCAGAATCTGAAAAATAAAGCAGCAAAATGTATGGATGTAATTCAGCAGTCTGGATTTACGGTTGACGATTTTTCATATAAAATGTCGGGAGTTGCAGGTTATCTGAAAAAAACGGCTGAAGGTGAGATAAAGGAACCGGGGGCCAGAGTGCTTGCAGCAGCTGACTCGGCAGAAAAATGGATTTCAAAAACGCATCAGCATAAAATGGCACTGGAAAAACTGGTGGAAAATGAACTGCACCCGTTGCTTCTCGATTTCCTGGGTTTTTTCAGTGGCAGCGAAGAAAGATACCAATCGGCGCTTGCAGTGCAAAAACAATTGCGCATGCTCGGTATCTTAACCGATTTGAAGGAAGAAGTGAAAATGCTTTTGCAGGAAAAGGGATTGCTACAGCTTTCAGATTCAAACCTGCTGCTAAGCCGGATTATTGGCCAAAGCGATTCGCCGTTTATTTATGAAAAAATAGGTACCCGGTTCAATTATTATATGCTCGATGAGTTTCAGGATACCTCGTCGCTGCAGTGGAACAATTTTAAGCCACTAATTGCAAACGCACTGTCTGAAGGCTATCCCGCACTTTTGGTGGGCGATGTAAAGCAATCGATTTATCGTTGGCGTAACAGCGACTGGAATATTCTGGCAGGGCAGATTAATGCCGATTTTCCAAATTTTCCGCCCGGTGAAATTCCGCTCACAAAAAACTGGCGCAGCGAACTCAATGTCATCGAATTCAACAATGCTGCCATTGGAGCATTGAAAAAAACGTTCGAAGATTTTTTATTTGAAGATTTTGAGGATGAACGTTTCGAGGAAAAATTCAGCTCCATTTACCAAAACTTCAGGCAGGAACCTGGCCGCGCAAACCGGGAAAGAAAAGGGTTGACAGAAGTTTGTTTTTTGCCGGAAGACGATTTTGAAGAGCATTCGTGCAGTATGCTGGTAGAGCAGGTTAAAAAGCTTCAGGACAATGGATTGAATGCGTCTGAAATTGCCATACTGATTCGTAAAAACAGTGAGGGGCCAAAAATTGTGGAAGCTTTTATGAACGCTTCTGAGCAGGATGAGAACCGCGGTTACAATCTCTCGGTTCTTTCCAACGAATCGCTGTTTCTTTATACTTCCCGGGGGGTAAATCTGGTTTTGCTCGTTGTTGAATTGCTGATTGATGCCGATGCAAAAATTCAACAGGTGGCATTGCTTCACCTATGGCTTTCGTGGGTAAAACCTGAGCTGAAAAAGCAGGGATATACTTTCTCTGATAGTCCTCAACTGACGCTGAATTTTAACGATACGCAGCAAAATGCTCAAAACGGCTGGTCAGTGGATGAACATTTTGAAGTGGTTTTTGAATCGGAGCTTGGTAAAACAATGGAACAGCTGAGACAAAAGGTTTTACTCACTTCTTTAGATGAAACGGTTACCGCCATTTGTGATCAGTTTGGTTTGTTTGGTCTGGAATCTGAACTTCCCTATCTGCAATGCCTTATTGACCAGGCTGCAGATCTTAAGATTTCCCTTTCGAACGATTTGTCCAATTTTCTGTTTTGGTGGAATGAAAAAGGGCACAAAACTTCGGTTAACATAAACGAAGATGTGGACTCGGTGCGGTTGCTAACTGTGCATAAAGCCAAAGGTCTTGAATATGAAGCCGTTTTGCTTCCGTTCTTCAACTGGGATGTTTCCTGGGTTGGCAATCAGACCCCGATGTTATGGTGCCGGCCCGGTTCAGAGCCGTTTAACCGTTTCCCCTTGTTGCCGGTAAAAGCCGGTTCAGAGCTGAAAAAAACCATTTTCAGTGATGATTATTTCGAAGAAAAAGTGAGCAGTTACATTGATACGCTAAACCTGGTTTATGTAGCATTTACCCGGGCAAAATCGGTGCTGGTTGTTCATTGCCGGAAAAAAGAGGAAACAGAACAAAAGAAGAAGTCTGATGTTCCTGGAAAAACTGTAAATGCACTGCTTGAATTTGCTTTAAAACAGATCAGCGCAGAAAAGCAGTTTCATGGATGCTGGAACAACGAAGAAACTGTTTTCAGCTATGGTGAAATGCCGGTTTTCAAGCCGAAAGAATCCAATGGCCAGTCGGGGTGGATAAAGAATTATCGGTTTTACAATTTCAGCAATCGTCTTAAGCTGCGTCTCACCAGCGAAGATTTTTTGTTGAACGAAGCGCAAAAGCAATCGGTGCGAAATACCGGGAAAATGGTTCATGAAATTCTGGCGGATGTAGAAACAGAAAAAGAATTTGAAAAGGCCTGCGACAAAGCGCTCAAAGAAGGTCGGATTAACGCTGCCGGACGGGAAACCATTCTGGAAAAGATGCGTTCCAGCCTCCGGAATCCTCAGATAAAAAGCTGGTTTGATGGAAGTTTTAATGTATTGAATGAGAGAAATTTATTGTCTCCCGGAAGTCTTTTGCGGCCCGACCGGATTATGATTGCTGGAACCCGAGCAGTGGTGGTCGATTATAAGTGGGGCGAAAAAATGCCCGAAAAATACCACAGGCAGGTTATGCGTTATGCCGAAACGTTGAAAAAATGCGGCTTCGAAAAGGTGGAAG
>CAZCPH010000419.1:0-3483 GCA_964500105.1 uncultured Mariniphaga sp.
GGCAAAATGATTGGAAAACCGAGGGTGCTTATTATGTCTTTTCGGAAGATATTTTTCAACATACAAGAAGCGGCGATTATTTTATTATCCCTGAAGAAACACAACAGGGGAATATTATTGGGGCGGTTTACACTTCAGCGTACAGCAATTTCCGCCCCTTCTCACGAGCCTCAGTTTCCCTGGTAAAAGCCAGTGCAGAAATGAAAATCTTTACGGAATATGAAGGACGATTGCGGCTCATAAACGACCAGCTCGATATGGGATTGTTTTGGGAACTTTACCGCGGGATTATTCCAGAATACACAAATATTGATGGTGGGTATGGAGTTTTTGGAAGTTATTTGAAAACGGATACTACAATAAGTATTCGGTCTATGTATTAATCTTATGAAATTTGATATAAAAACCGGTCTTTTTGTATTCCTGTGCTTTCTGATAATTAAGACGAAAGCTCAAAAAGAGTTTTATATTTTGGAAGGAGAAGTAGTGAATTCGCAGACAAAACTGTTTGTTAATGATGCTGAAATACGGTTTCCTTCCTTGAAAATTGAATTCAAATCGGACAAAAATGGTTTTTTCAGAATTGCTGTTCCATCTGAAGAAATCATTCCAATTATAATTAATCATCCGGATTATGAACTTAGGCTCGATGGGTTACGTGTAAAATCAGATACGGTTATAACATTCGAGATAGAGCCATTAATCCGGTCTTTTCTTATTGGCGAAGTTGAAAAAACAGCAGAGCGATACAACAAGGTACAGGAGCCACAGGCGGGAATGGAAAAGCTGTCGTCCATTGGCATAAAAAATCTTCCGGTATTGGCAGGGGAAAAAGACGTGTTAAAATCTTTCACCTGGTTTCCGGGTGTTCAGAGTGCCACTGAGGGAACAACAGAACTTAATGTACGGGGCGGCTCTTCAGACCAAAACCTCTATTTGCTTGACAACAGTACCATTTACAAATCGTCGCATCTTTTAGGGATGCTTTCCACTTTTCAGGCATTAACAACTGATGAAGTTAATTTTTATAAAGGGGGATTTCCGGCACGTTTTGGCGGGCGGTTATCTTCTGTGGTTGATGTAAAAACAAGACAACCTAACACGCAGTCGTTTCAACTGGAGGGTGAAATTGGGCTGATATCTGCAAAAATATTAACGGAAATACCTGTATTGAAAGGTAAATCCGGCCTGATGTTCGCTGCACGAGGCACTTACATCGATAAAATTGCACGAATTTTTGTCGATAAAAACGAGTTGGAATCATTCAGTTTTTCCGATGCGCAAATAAAATACATCCATCAGTTTAACAAAAACAACAAAGTTGTATTTAATTACTTTACCGACCGGGATGACTATTATTTTTATGACAGGCTTAAAACTGTAAAGGATGTTTATACACTGAGCGAACAAACCTGGAAAAACCAGATATTTAGTGCGGACTATTCCTTAAAACTGAATGAAAAACTTCAAACCCGTTTCTTTGCAGGTTTTTCCCGGTACAATATGCACCTGAAAAACAAACAGGAAGACCCTGACAGCACGCTTAACTATTTCAATAAATTTACGTCAATCATCAGTGATTATTCTCTGACCAACAATTCTTTCTGGGATATATCCGCTAAGGTCAGGCTCGACATAGGCGGCGGTTTTACTTTTCATAAAATAATTCCTGCACAAATAAGAAAACAGGACTTTGATACAACATTTACTGCACATAATTTGGAACCGGAGAATCCATCAGAGAATTTTTTGTATGCTGAGTTGTTGTTCATGCTTTATCCGAATCTCAATATAAAAACAGGAATCAGGAACAGCAACTATTTTACCGACAATGGCAAAACCTATTCGTTTCTGGAACCTCGGGTGCTGGCTCATTTCTTATTGAATAAAAACAGTTCAATAAAACTTTCCTATTCAAAAATGTCACAGTTTCTTCATTTGTTAACCAATCCCGGATTAGGATTGCCAGTTGATTTGTGGATGGCCTCGGGCAAAGAAGTTTCTCCCGGTTTTGCAAACCAGGTAAGCGCAGACTATAACCGGAACTATAAAAGTGGGAATTTACAAATGACTTTTACAGCAGGAGTTTATTTTAAAAAAATGGAAAATATTACTTCCTATCTTGACGGATTCAGTTCTCATAATTTCACCACACCGTACTTTTTCAATACTCATTCCAGTTGGCAATCCATTGTCACCCAGGGACAGGGTAAAGCCCGGGGTGTTGAAGTAATGGCAGAAAAACTTTCAGGCGATTTTACCGGATGGTTCAGCTACACGTGGTCGTCAGTTACTCACCAATTTAAAAAAATAAACAACGGAAAACCATTTCCTGCAGGTTTCGAACAAAAGCACAATATATCGCTGGTGGGCCAATATAGAATCAATCAGAAATATGATTTCTCTTTCAGTTGGGATTATCATTCAGGAAATCCGGTTACCATACCGCTTTACATTTATTTTCCCGGCAACTTCAATTTTGAAGATGCTACCGTAAACTATATAAACAAACGAAATTTAAGTTTATATGCCCAGGGAGAAAGAAATGGAAAACGCATGGAAGCATTTCACCGGTTGAACATTGCCATTCGAAGAAAATTTGAAACTAAACATTTCTACGGGAATTTTGAGTTAAGTGTTTATAACTTATACAACAGGCACAATCCTTTTTATTACTATTTGGATTCTGTTTACAATCCTCATTTGAATTCTTCGGGAGAAAATCCACCTCCAGCTAAAACGGTATTAAAATCAGTTTCTGTTTTTCCTGCTATTCCCTCTTTTTCTGTATCGTTTAAGTTGAAGTAAAACCATTTTTTGGTTGGGGCTGACAGATTTTCTTTTACCGAAACGCTTTTGAATAACAGCATCTCTTTTTAAATATTCACCTGGTAGCTGGTGCTGCGGCCGCGGCCTGTAACCAGGAAAGCTTTGAATTCAGTGAGATGTTGAAGGTCTCTGGTGGCAGTTGCTTTCGATACTTTGCACAACCCGGAATATTTTTTGGCATTCATTCCCCCGGCAAATCCTTTCGGTCCTTCTTCCAACATTCTTTTAATTACTTTTAGCTGACGTTCATTCAGCAATGTTCCATATTTATCAAAAAAATTCACTTTTTTAAGGGTAAAATCAATTTCTGCTTCAGCATCGGTTTGCGCTGAGAGAATGGTTTTAACAAAATATTTTACCCAGGGCGTTATCTCCAGTGTTCGTGAAGCCTTTTCCAGTTCTGAATAGTAGGTTTTTTTGTCCCGCTCAATGGCTTTCGACAAGCTGAGCAAAACAGGCCGGCCCAAACCCTGCGAAAGCGCTTTTTCGGCAATTGCCCGGCCAATTCGGCCATTCCCGTCTTCAAAGGGATGAACCGATTCAAAATAAAGATGTGCAATGGCTGAACGAATGGGAGCTTTTGTTATCTCTTTAGGTCCACCCGGGGCGCTTGCATTAAACCATTCAATAAATCGTTGCATTTCTGCAGGAACT
>CAZCPH010000420.1:0-3467 GCA_964500105.1 uncultured Mariniphaga sp.
GGTGGCATTTTTTGTGGGAAGAACGCCGTTCGACACCCCGGCAGTTTATTCGCTCCTCTCCTACACCGAATTTGTGCACAACGGCTATTTTAACGTGGAAGGTGGCATGTACAACATTGTGGAAGGATTGTGCAACGAACTGAAAAAACAAAACATCGCCATTCATTACAATACCGAAATTACCGGGTTCACCGAAAAAAACGGAAAACTGGAGTCACTTACCGATTCCGACGGGAAAAAATGGGATGCCGATATTTTCCTCATCAACGCCGATGCAGCCTGGTTCAGGGGGAAAATCTTCAACCGGCCTGAATTCTCGGAAAAAAAGCTGGACAAACTGAAATGGACCATGGGAACGCTGACCTTTTACCTTGGGGTGAGCGAAAAAATTCCCAACGTACATCACCACAACTATTACCTGGGAAGCAATTTCAAGGAATACGCCAACAAAATTTTTACCAATCCCGATTCGTTTGAAAAACCGTATTACTATGTAAATGTGTTGTCGCGCTCCAATCCCGATTGTGCTCCCGAGGGCTGCGAAAGCCTCTTTTTTGTTTGTCCGGTGCCCGATTTGCGTTTCAAATCCAACTGGGACGACCGCGAAGAGATTGTAAACAGCATTATTGCCGATTTCAGCAAACGCGTGGGCATGGATGTGCAACAAAAAATTGTTTCCAAAACCATTTACACGCCGCTGGAGTGGCGCGACCAGTTTAACCTGCATAAAGGCAGTGCACTCGGACTGGCGCACGACATGAACCAGATTGGCGGATTCCGGCCCAAAAACTTCGACGAGAAGTATAAAAATGTTTTTTACGCCGGTGCTTCAACAGTGCCGGGAACCGGTTTGCCTATGGTAATTATCAGCTCGAAACTGGCCGTTGAACGAATTGAAAAATATGGATAAACTCTACAATAAAAATGCGTTCGATTGCAGCAAGATTACGGCCAACAACTACAGCACGTCGTTTTCGTTTGGCATAAAACTGTTTAAACGGAAATACCGGCCGGCCATATACGCAATTTACGGTTTTGTGCGCTTTGCCGACGAAATTGTGGATACATTTCACGACCAAAATAAAAAGGAATTGCTGAACAATCTGCGCGAAGAGACCTGGAAAGCCATTGAAACCGGTTTCAGCAGCAACCCCATTCTGCACAGTTTTCAACATGTGGTGAACGAATTCGGCATCAACCGCGAATACATCGAAGCGTTTTTGCATAGCATGGAGATGGACCTGGAATACAAAACCTACAACGCCAAAGAAATTAAAGAATACATTTACGGTTCTGCCGAAGTGGTTGGCCTGATGTGCCTGCGCGTTTTTTACAAAGGAAAAGAAAACGAATTTAACGAACTGGTTTATCCGGCACGCAAACTGGGCGAGGCGTTCCAAAAAGTGAACTTCCTGCGCGACATTGGCGCCGATTACATCGATAAAGGCAGAATTTATTTTCCCGGCATTCAGTTTGAACATTTTACAGCAGAACAAAAAAAGAATATTGAAAACAACATTGCCTTCGACTTTGCCGAGGCGAAAAAAGGCATCAGAAAGTTAAACCCCGATGTACGCATGGGAGTTTTTCTGGCTTACACCTACTATCTGGAACTCCTTGAAAAAATACGAAAAAACACCCCGCAGGAAATTCTGCAGAAACGCTACCGGGTATCGGATTTCACAAAAATTATGTTGCTGGCAAATGCCTGGGGACGATACGTTTTGGGAAAGATATAATTCAGTTAAACCATCTCAAAAATTATATTCTAATTAATAGCAGCTTGACAAATACGGACTGTTTTTATATATTTGTACGTATTAATACTTTTAAATTATGGATGCAAAGCTTACGTTAAAATTAGATAAATATGTGATTGACAAAGCAAAAGAATATGCTGCATCACATAAAAAAAGTCTCTCACGAATGATTGAATCTTATCTAAAGACTATAGTCGATAATGAAAAATCACCATCCGACGCTGATTCTGAAATTTCACCCTTTGTAAAAAGCATGCAAACCGGTGTAAAAATTCCGGCGGACTATGACTACAAAAAAGATTACAGCAATTATTTAACAGAGAAGTACAAATGAAGGACAGATTGTTTCTGGATACAAATGTTGTGATAGACTTGCTGGGCGAAAGAGAACCATTTTATCAAAATGCTGCACAAATTGCAACGCTTGCGGATAAAGGGAAAATACAATTGGTTGTTTCTGCTTTGACCTACTCAACAGCATATTACGTACTTTCAAAATTTGAGAAACAGAAATTAGTTTTGGAAAAACTACGAAAATTCAAAGTAATTGCTGAAACATCAGATTTAACAGACAAAATTATTGACAAAGCCCTTACATCAGGTTTTTCAGACTTTGAAGATGCATTACAATATTTTTGTGCTTTGCAAACGAATTGCAACATTTTATTAACCAGGAACGAAAACGATTATAAAATTGCTGAAATCCCGGTTTTATCTCCGGAAGAATTTTTAAAAGGCTTTAGCATTCGATAACATTTCTTTAACCAATAAACAACCATTCTCCAAACTTCATATTTTCTTAAATATCATTTCAAGATTTTATGTTTATAATCAACAAAAAAGCCTGTTCTGACTCAAACAAAACTTTATAATTTTAGAATATTTCATTCTCTTAGTCGAATAAATTATACGTAACTCATTACTATTCAAATCATTATTCTTATTTTGAATAAATCTAAATAAACACAACGTCTCATTTTCCCTTCTTTTTCAGAAATTAGAGACAAACCAAAACCTGTATATTTGGCCGGTTTTTAAAATTTCACAACATGACAGTTACACGCACGTTTGACATTCTCGAAAGATACATTCAGGAATTTCCGCGTAAAGATGCGCTGGGAGGCAAAAAAAACAGCGATTGGTACACGTATTCAACCGAAGAATATTACAAAAAGTCGCACCAGTTTGCTCTCGGACTGCTCGCAATGGGATTTGAAAAAGGCGATAAAATAGCCACGGTTACCACCAACCGGCCCGAGTGGAATTTTGCAGACATGGGCATGGCCATGATTGGCGCCGTACACGTTCCCATATACCCTACCATTGGCGAAGATGAATACAAATACATTCTGGAACATTCCGAAGCGAAAATGTTGATTGCGGGTGACAGCAAATTGTACGAAAAGCTTCTGCCGGTGGTCAGAATGTCGGGCAACATCAGCGAAATTTATACATTCGACGAAGTTGAAGGCGCTAAAAATTACGAAGAAATCCTGACGCTTGGTGAAGAAAACAGGGCTGAGCTGGAAGGCAAATTAACCGAATTGAAAACTTCGGTTAAACCCGAAGATCTGGCCACCATCATTTACACATCAGGCACAACCGGTGTACCCAAAGGCGTTATGCTTTCGCAAAATAATCTGGTTTCAAACTTTGTAACCCATTCAAAAATGCACCATCTGGGCAAAGGCCACCGGGTGATCAGTT
>CAZCPH010000421.1:0-3458 GCA_964500105.1 uncultured Mariniphaga sp.
ACCTGAACGGTGTGGGGAAGCGGTTTACCAAATCGAACAACCAGGAGTCGGACTTTGAGCAGGTGCTGAATCCTTATTTTATCAGCAAAATAACCGTGGACAAACAAACAACCTGGAACGCTTTTACTTTCCATGTGAAATTTGCCGCGGACAACCTTTTCAATCAGAATTACCAGAGTATTTTATGGCGGCCTATGCCCGGCCGTTTTTATTCGTTTTCGGTTGCACTTAAATACAGAAATCCATGAAGCACTTTTTGAAAATATTGTTTCTTTTTACCCTTGTATGGTCGTGCACCGATGAGCCGGTAGAGACGGTTTATTTTGACCTGAATACTGAAAACGGCATTTTTATTGCCAACGAAGGAAATTTTATGTACGGAAACGGTTCGCTTTCGTTCTATCATCCCGAAAAGAAAAAGGTTACAAATCACTTGTTCTCGGCACGAAACAATGCGCCGTTGGGCGATGTGGTGCAATCGCTGGCGCAAAAAGGGACTTCACTGTTTATTGTGGTCAACAATTCGGGAAAAATTGTGTTGGCCGATTCCCGTTCCGTTGAGTTTAAAGGGATTATTACCGGATTAACTTCACCCCGGTACATCCATTTTGTGTCGGACGAAAAGGCCTATGTTTCTGATTTGTACGCCAGCCACATCACTGTTTTTAATCCGGTTACGCTTGAACAAACCGGAAAGGTGGATTTACAAGGGTATCATTCGGAACAAATGGTTCAAATTGGAAAGTTTGTTTATGCTTCGCACTGGGTGAATGGTGAACACATTCTGATTATCGATACAGAAAGAGATGAATTGGTTGATTCGATAAAAGTTCCTGCGCAGCCTAAAGATCTGGAACTGGACAAAAACGGAAAAATCTGGGCGCTTTGCGGCGGCAGTTATCAAAACTTTGATGTTGAGGAGAATCCTTCGGCACTGGTTCGTATCGATCCGGAAACCCGGACTATGGAGCAGATTTACCGATTTGGCACTGATATGTTTTCATCAAGCCTGGAAATAAATGCAACCGGCGATACCCTTTTCTTTTTGAATAAAGGCGTATTCAAAATGGAAGTTAACAGCCGACATTTGTCCGATTCGGTTTTTATTCCGGAACATGAAAAACTGTTTTATAATCTGGCACTGAACCCAAATAACAATGATATTTATGTTGCCGATGCCATCGATTATACCCAGGATGCAGTGGTTTACAGGTATTCGCAGGAGGGTAGTTTAATCGATTCGTTTAAGGTGGGAATAAATCCATCACATTTTTTGTTTCAAAACAAACATTGATTGTATCATTTTAAATTTAATATTTTATGAAAAAAATTTACCTGCTCGCCGGTTTGTTTGCAGCTTTCTGTAATGTAAATGCTCAACAACTGGCAACTTTTGATGATGTTGAATTGTCGCCCGACTCTTTTTACAACGGTTCTGATGATTCAGGCGGTTTTGCCAGTGGCGGACTTTGGTTTCCGAACGATTACGATTCAGACTGGGGAAGCTGGAGCGGATTTACAGTTTCAAATATGAAAGATACGGTAACCGCAGGTTATGAAAACCAATACAGTGCCATCACCGGCAGCGGATCAGCATTGTCAGAAAATTATGCTGTGGTTTATTGGCCGGGGAATCTGAAAATGGAATTCGACTCTGCTGTTGAAGTAACCGGCTTTGAAGTAACCAATTCAACTTTGACTTACCTGATGATGCGCGACGGAGACAGTAACGGCTTTTCCAAAAAATTTGGTGGGATTGACGGTTCAGACCCCGATTTCCTGAAACTGCTGGTGTGGGGAATTGATTCGTTGGGAAGCGTAACCGACACTACAGAGTTTTATCTCGCCGATTATACTTCTGACAATTCCGGAGAAGATTATTTGGTAAACACCTGGGAATGGATGGATTTAACCGGTCTTGGAATTGTGAAAGAACTGCATTTTGGCATGGAATCGTCTGATGTTGGCGATTGGGGCATGAATACACCAGCTTATTTTTGCATGGATAATTTTACGGTGAATGCCAAACTTACGTCTTTAGCGGGAATTGCTGCGGTTAAAAATCCGGAGGTAATGGCCTACCCAAATCCGGTAAAGGATAATTTTATTGTTGAAATTGACGGAAATGCAGAAAAAATAACCCTGACAGACAGTTCAGGAAGAATGCTGTTAAGTCAGGAAACTGAAGGCCGGAGAAAAATTAATGTCTCTGCGCTTAACGGCTTGAAACCAGGAGTTTATTTTCTGAAGGTCGATACAGGGTCAGGATTAGTATTCCGAAAATTGATTAAAAAATAGATTTTGGCGAAAATGACTTCAATCATTTTGTCTGAATTTTTGTTTAAAAAAGTATAAAAAGACAAATTCGTATTTTGTTCTGTCCCATAAAAACAGTTAATTTGCAGTTTATTTTAAAAAGAGGAAATATGTTGGAAATAGCAAAACATTCCATGGTTACCTTAACCTACGATTTACGTATTGATGATGAGCAGGGAGAGGTTATAGAACAGGCAACAGCCGAAAGGCCTTTACAGTTTTTGTATGGCGCCGGTACCATGTTGCCAAAGTTCGAGTCACATTTAGCCGGTTTAACGCAGGGGCAACCTTTTGAAATCAGGTTGTCGAAAAATGATGCTTACGGCGATGTAAACGAAGATGCAATTGTTGATTTGCCGAAAAGTGTCTTTTTGGTTGACGGCAAAATGGATGAAGAACTGATAGCCGTGGGGAACACTGTGCCGATGATGAGCAGCAACGGACAGCGTTTAAACGGTTTGGTGCTTTCAATTGATGACGAAACTGTGAAGATGGATTTTAATCATCCGCTGGCTGGTGAAGATTTGTTCTTTGCAGGCAAAGTTCTGGAAGTGCGCGAAGCTTCTGATGAAGAACTGGCTCAGATTCTTTCGGGAGGTGGCTGCGGATGCGGCAGCGGTGGTTGTGGCGACGATGGCTGCGGATCTGATCATCACGACCATGGCCACGGCGGATGTGGATGTGGCAGTTAAAACAGATTTTGATTATTGGTTCAAATTAGCTATTTTAACCCCGTTTTCTTTCTGATAATCAAAGAAAACGGGGTTTTTTTAACGATATGAATACATTTGGAAAAATATTTCGTTTGACCTCATTTGGCGAATCGCACGGACGCGGTATCGGTGGTATTATTGATGGGTGTCCGGCCGGGCTGGAAATTGATACTGAGTTAATTCAGAGAGATTTGGCTCGTCGTAAACCCGGGCAGTCGAAAATTACTACACAGCGAAAAGAGCCCGATCAGGTTGAATTTTTTTCCGGCATTTTTGAGGGAAAAACCCAGGGAACGCCCATCGCTTTTGCCATTTGGAACAAAGACCAGCACTCCAACGATTACAATGACCTGAAAGATGTATTCAGACCCTCTCATGCAGATTACACCTACATTAAAAAGTACGGAACACGTGATCATCGTGGCGGAG
>CAZCPH010000422.1:0-3455 GCA_964500105.1 uncultured Mariniphaga sp.
GCGAACAGCCCCGGTTTCAAGTCTGGCAAAAGCCCGCAAAATTGCCGAAGAACTAAAAACCTGGCTACAAAGCGGCCGGTTCGAAATATCACAACCGGTACAACTTTTCCCGAAAAACACATCGTTAACCAGCTTAAAAGAAACGGAGGCCGACAATGATTAAAAAACGATACATCCTGAATTTTCCACCCGATAGCGGCGATAAAGCTTTTACCTACCATCTTGTAAAAGAATACGACATTCGTATTAACATTCTCAAAGCGGAAGTTTTCCCCGGAAAAAGAGGAAGCTTACTGCTTGAACTTCAAGGCAAAAAGGAAAATGTAGAGAATGGGGTAAAGTACATTCAATCGCATAAAATTACATGTGAACCACTGGACAAACGCATCCATTTTCAGGAAGAAAAATGCATCGACTGCGGCAACTGTACCGCTGTGTGCTTTGCCGGTGCGCTCACCATGAAACGCGAAACATGGAAGCTGCAATTCGACAAAAACAAATGTGTGGTTTGCGAATTGTGTATTCCGGCCTGCCCGCTGCATTTGTTCGAAATTGATTTCAGATGATTAACGAACTAAATAAACTTTTTCAGCAAAAGTTTGAACAACGGACTTACCGCAACCAGTTCAACACTTCCCGGTTTACCGGATTCGAATTAAAACACCGGGAAACTGATTTGTGGATTGGTGTCAATCCGGCATCATTCAAACCAGAGATGAAAGAAGTGGTTCTAAAAAAAATGGAATCGTTGCGCGAAATACTCGACAGCTACATCCAATCCGAACCCTTTTTTAAAAAAAGCCTGAAACCATTTCTACCGACTGAAAACGCACCGAAGGAAGCCTTTGAGATGGCACAGGCAGCCAAAAAAGCAGGTATTGGCCCCATGTCAGCTGTTGCCGGATTGTTTGCACGCGAAGCCGGAAAAGAAATTATTCAGAACTTTTCGGTTGAGGAGTTGGTTATTGAAAACGGCGGTGACATTTTTTCGCTGCTGAAAAAAAACCTCGTTCTTTCGGTTTTTGCAGGTGATTCTCCGTTGTCAGAACGAATCGGGATGGAAATAACGCCGCAAGACAGTCCTTTGGGAATTTGCACATCTGCCGGTACTGTGGGCCCGTCGATGAGTTTTGGCAAAGCCGATGCGGTTGTGGTAGTGGCTAAAAACGTGCTGGTTGCAGATGCATTTGCCACAGCGTTTGGCAACAAGGTTAAATCGCCGGATGATGTAGAAAAGGTCATCACCCAGGCAGAAAAGTATCCCGAAATTCTTTCGCTGCTAATAATTTGCGAAGACAAAATCGGAGTTTGGGGAGAGTTTGAAATAAAGATATTGAAATTGAACATTCAACCGCAATGACGCGATGACGCAAAGAAAAACCCCGCGCCTTTGCGTCTCTGCGGTAAAAAACAGGAAATATGCCTAATAAAAAAGATATTCGTAAAGAACTGGAATCGCGTGTGTTGGTGATGGACGGAGCTATGGGCTCGCTGTTGCAGGAATACAAATTAACGGAAGAAGATTACCGGGGAGAATTGCTTAAAGATGCGACCCACGACCAGAAAGGGAACAATGATATTCTTTCACTCACTCATCCTGAAGTGATTACAGAGATTCACTGCAAATACCTGGAAGCCGGCGCAGATATTTTGCTCACCAATACATTCAACGCCAACCGCATTTCGCAGGCTGATTACAATTTGCAGCATCTGGTTTACAAAATGAACAAAGCTTCGGCAGAAATTGCCCGGAAAGCAGCAGATAAATACACAGCACAAAATCCGGAAAAACCCAGATTTGTAGCAGGTACGCTGGGGCCAACCAATAAAACGCTGTCGCTTTCGCCCGATGTGAATGACCCCGGATACCGTGCGGTTACTTTCGACGATGTAAAAACCGCTTACCGCGAACAGGTGGAGGGCCTCATTGACGGCGGAGTTGACTTGTTGCTCATCGAAACCATTTTCGATACACTGAACGCCAAAGCAGCCATTTTTGGCATTGAAGAAGTGCTGGAAGCACGAAAAATGAGGTTGCCGCTTATGATTTCCGGAACCATCACCGATGCCAGCGGGCGTACCCTTTCCGGCCAAACGCTGGAAGCTTTTCTCAACTCCGTTTCACACATCGACCTGCTCAGCATCGGATTGAACTGCTCACTGGGCGCCACCGACCTGCGTCCCTACGTGAAGGAACTCTCGCAAAAAGCACCGTTTCACATCAGTGCGCATCCCAACGCAGGTCTTCCCAACCAGTTTGGCGGTTACGACGAAACGCCGGAAATTATGGCCGGTTACATCAAAGATTACCTCGACAACAGTTTTGTGAACATCATTGGTGGCTGCTGCGGCACCACGCCCGACCACATCCGCGAGTTTGCCAAACTGGCTGAACAAGCCAAACCGCATCATATTCATGCCAAAGATGAAAACACCCGGCTCAGCGGTCTCGAGCCGGTAACACTTACGCCGGAAGCCAATTTTATGAATATCGGCGAACGGTGCAATGTTTCCGGCTCACGGAAGTTTGCCCGTCTTATTCGAGACAAAAAATACGAGGAAGCGCTGGCCGTCGCCCGCGACCAGGCAGAAAACGGTGCACAGGTGATTGATGTGAACCTCGACGATGCCATGCTCGATGCCGAAAAAGAGATGGTTACTTTCCTGAACCTGATGATGGCCGAACCCGACATCGCCAAACTGCCGGTGATGGTTGATTCATCCAAATGGAAGGTGATTGAAGCCGGACTGAAATGCCTGCAGGGGAAAGCCATAGTCAATTCCATCAGTTTAAAGGAAGGCGAAGAAAGTTTTATGGAGCAGGCCCGGACCATCAAACGGTTTGGCGCTGCCGTGGTTGTGATGGCATTCGACGAAACCGGTCAGGCCGATTCGTACGAGCGACGCATTGAAATCTGCGAACGAGCGTATAAAATCCTTACTGAGAAAGTGAATTTCCCGCCGCAGGATATTATTTTCGACCCCAATGTATTGACCATCGGTACCGGTCTGGAGGAACACAACAACTATGCGGTGGATTTTATCAAAACCATCAAATGGATTAAAAAGAACCTGCCACATGCCAAAACCAGCGGAGGAATCAGCAACGTTTCCTTTTCGTTCCGCGGAAACGATGTGGTTCGGGAAGCCATGCATTCGGTATTTCTGTATCACGCCATCCGTGCCGGCCTCGATATGGGCATTGTAAACCCGGGCATGCTGCAGATTTACGATGAAATTCCCAAAGACCTGCTGGAGAAAACGGAAGACCTGATTTTGAACCGCCGCCCCGATGCCACTGAACGTCTGCTTGAATTTGCCGAACAGGTGAAACAGGGAGACAAAAAAGAGGCAAAAAAAGACGAATGGCGCGAACAACCGCTGGAAAAACGACTGGAACATGCGCTGGTAAAAGGCATACCCGATTTTGTGGACGAAGACATGGCCGAAGCGTT
>CAZCPH010000423.1:0-1530 GCA_964500105.1 uncultured Mariniphaga sp.
ACCGGCCAATTCAACAAAACGTTCATTTATAATCCACTGCATAATAACATCACTGTCGGTTTCCGATGTCAGGTAATCTGCAGGAGTCATTCCATCTGACATACCTGCTGACTGGCCCCATTCTCTTGCACGGGCTCTGACATCATTTATGTGGTTTACGGCAGCTGAAGGATTTCCGGATTTTAAAGCAGCTTCTGCTGCAATCAGTTTTAAATCAGCGTATCTTAAAACCCGTTCATTGTTTGCAGATGATTGGAACGGAGTGGTTAAGTGATCGAGCCAGGAAAGGGTATATTTTTGGAAAAGAAGTCCGTTAAATCCATCTTCTTCTTCCAAAAAAACTGCAATACGCGGATCTTCTCCAAATCCGTTCAATAATTTTTCAGTAACTATCAGTTTCGTGTTCGCCCAGTTAGCGGCTGTTGTTCCATTTTTCTGGGACAGGCCACGGTTTACACTCATGGTTTCCACACCACGCCATGCGCCGTCATTATAAAGTTGAATGTTATCAATACCCGTTGGTGTAGAAGCCTGAATTTCGAACAGCGATTCTTCATTATTTTCAGCTTTCGAATTAAAATTATCAGTATAAACAGGAACCAAACTGGCTGTAATCGAATTAAAAACAGTCAATGCTTTAGAATAGTCATCATTATTCTGGGTATAATTTGCCCTGAAAACCAACGCCTTGGCCAGGAGTCCCCTAGCAGAATTTTTGGTTGCTCTGCCAGTGTAAACAGAGGACCAGCTTTCGGGCAAAATGGCAATGGCTTTTTCCGCATCAATTATAATCTGATCAAGAATCTCCAGTTTATCGCTAACCGGCGTGTTGGTTGCTGTTTCGCCTTTAATTCGTTCCAAAACCAGGGGAACGTTACCATAGAGATTAAACAAAAAATAGTAAGCAAAACTTCTCAGAAACAGTGCTTCTCCTTCCATTGCCGCTATTTCTTCAGGGTCGTCATAATCTGAATAATCAACTGTAGCAACTTTCTCGAGAATTACATTTGAATAAGCAATCATTTCGTAGGTTTTGTCAAACACCCACGACACTCTTCTGTTGGTTGAATTTAACGATCCGTCGAATAATTCTTCCGCAGTTCTGGTACCGTGTGTTTCGGTCAGATCATCACCAGGCAAATACCACAATGTATGGGAATGGTCGCTGTTTCCGTCATACGGACGATGAAAATAATAGTCGTAAAACTTGGCGTAAATACTTACCAATGCCTCCCTGAATTCTGAGTTTGATGAAAAAAAGTCCATTTCGGTTTTCCCCAGTGGTTCTGAGTCAATGCGAGTTGGATCGCAACTAAACTGCAAGAACAACAACAATGTAATTATATACTTTATCGATTTCATTTCTTTAAATTTTTGAGATTAAAACCTTGCTTTTATGCCGAAATTAATAGTCTGAGTAAGTGGTCTGTGATCATTAACCGGATCAACCCCTGTCCATTTAAACATGTACAGGTTATTTTGCCCACTCACATAAACTCTGAGAGAACTAACAATATGATTTATGTTAGT
>CAZCPH010000423.1:1540-3437 GCA_964500105.1 uncultured Mariniphaga sp.
TTTAAAATGCCCACTGTTTTTGACGGAAACACATTTATGTTAGTTAATAAATTATCCGGAATATTATAACCCAATTGCCAGTTATTCAGCCTGAAAAAAGCAGCACTTTCAACAAATCGATCGGAATACCTGTTGTTTCCAGCCGGATCGTTTACAACAGCTCTTGGCATTGTAGTAGAAGGATTTGTACTTGTCCATCTGTCTAACGTTGATACAGAATAGTTTGGGCCTGCTCCCGACATGGACTCTATTGTTCTGCGTACGGCATTAAATTTCTGCACATCACCTTCCCCATAAAAACTCAATGAAAGATCAAAACCTTTCCAGCCGGCATTCAAATTAATACCATACGTATAGCCAGGTATTGTATTCCCGATTTCTGTCTGGTCATAGGTATTCATTATTCCATCGGGTGTTGTGCTGTAAAAAGGTTCGTCGGCGGTCGGGTTTCCTCCAATTTCCTTAAAATACATATCTCCCGGTGCAATATAGTCCACATTCGACACCACCTGATCTTCTGTGATATTTTGATAATAAGCATCGATTTCAGCCTGATTCTGAAAAATTCCACCCAACTGATATCCCCATAAGTGGCCAACCGAACGGCCTTCCTCTATCCTGCCGAAACCGGTTGAAAGTGGTTGTTTATTGTACAACTTAACCACTTCATTTTTAATAAAGCTGATATTTCCAGTAACTCCGAAATTGAAATCTCCGAAATTATCATTGTAGCCCATTAAAATATCTGCTCCTTTGTTGACAAGTTCGCCAATATTCAATGCCGGATCTGAAGTACCTACCGATAAGGGCAAGTTTACTATTTGCTGAATTCCTTTGGTTTTTCTGTTAAATAATTCTACTGTCAGATTGAACCGGTTATTCAACAACAAAGCATCAAAACCGGCATAAGATGTTACTGCAACTTCCCAGGTGAGAGATGGGTTGGGAAATGATTTAACAGGTGTTGCAATGTAATAGGTACCGATTGGATTATCGCCACCTGATCCAAACCGGTAGGAGCCGCTTCCGCCAGCTCTTGAAAGATAAGCAAAAGAGCCAACCACAGTTTCATCATTTCCGGCTTCGCCCCAACCTCCCCGCAGCTTTAAATCATCAAGCCATGTAACATTTTCCATAAACGATTCGCTACTGATTCGCCAGGCTCCCGAAACAGAATAGAAATTACCCCATCTGTAGTCTTTATCGAAACCGGAGCTTGCATCGCGGCGGGCAGAAATATCGAGATAGTATTTGCTGTCGTAAATATAACTGACCCGCCCAGCCAATCCAAACCAGAATTTTTCAGACCATCCGTAAAATGAATTGTTATTTGCCAGGTCACCGCCATATCCAACCCTTTCAATATTTTTTATGTTATTGATATTGGCACCACCAAAATCACGGTATTCCCGTTGGTGAAACTGATCCTGCACAACGCCGGTAACAGTTATCCTGTTTTTCCCAAATTCCCGATCATAAGTGGCTGTAAAATCAGATTGGTAGTTATAAATGTTATTCTCTCTGAATCCAAGACTTGCAAGACTGTTTCTTGCAGCAGGTGCAGCTGTTTGAGGATCTCTGCCTTCTGTCAGAAAAACGTTACCCTCAAAAATTGTAAGCCCCTGGCGATCTTGTGATGTTAGATCGAGGTTTAAACTTCCGCGTAGTGTTAAACCTTTAATTGGAAACAGTTCAAAATATCCTTGTCCAATATGACGTTGAAGAATAAAGTCTCTTCGGCCAAATTCCATCAAGGCCAAATCATTGTTGTTTGAGCCCTGACCATAAAACTTCCGGTGCTGCCAGTCGCCAATTCTCGCATCAATAACATGAGCAAAACCAGAAGGTGTTGATGGGTCAAAAATGGGTTGCCAGGGTGCAACATCTGCTATTTGTG
>CAZCPH010000424.1:0-2904 GCA_964500105.1 uncultured Mariniphaga sp.
TCGTCTTCTGCTAAAAGTACATTTGCAAATTTAATGATATAGTTTAATATTTAAAAACTACCGCCGGTTTGTTTGATGTTGTTTCGAAGATTCCGCAAGCATACAGACATGACGGCAGTCACCTTAAGTGGGGAGGATGTCACCAGTCAATTCGTTAGGAGGTCGCAGCGGGCAGAATGTCAGAGGTCAACGGTCATGGGTCACTTGTCATTGGGGAAATTGTAAAATTGAAAAAAGGGAGGTTTCCTGATTTCTGCAGAACCCGGGATTTCAATTATTATCAGCAGCAGGTTGTCGGGGAGGTTTTCAAAACTCAAAGGTTTGACTTTTGCACACATGAAGCAGAAATTAAATCCTGTTCTCTTTTTCATAAATTCTGCGAAGTGGCAATGTTAGTCTTCTTTCGATATTTTTTGATTTCATCAGTTCGATATCCTGAATTTTTCACACCGGTTTGGCATTGCTGAAAACTTATATATTGGTTATGAATAATAAAAAGGATTACTACTTTTGCTCAATTTTTAAGAATCAGCAAAATGAACAAAGGCATTTATATTACCAATACCGAAAGACGGACCGGAAAATCGTTGGTTTCACTGGGAATAATGAAATTGATTCTTTCCAAAGTAAGCAAGGTTGGTTATTTTCGGCCAATAATCAGTGATTATCCGAGTGGAAAACACGATAATCTCATTGAAACCATGCTTTCCTATTTCGACCTCGAAATGGAGTACAAAGAAGCCTACGGATTTACCATTTCGCAGGTGGTAAAATACAAAAACAGAGGGCAGGAAGCCCGGCTCATTGAAAAAATAATAGAGCAGTATAAGGCCATTGAAGCAAAAAATGATGTGGTTTTAGTGGAAGGCTCAGATTTTGAAGGCCAGGGGGTTGAATTCGAATTTGACTTAAACGTGGAGATTGCCAGAAACCTTTCGTTGCCAACTATTTTGGTAAGTTCGGCAAAAGGTAAGGAAATTAAAGATGCTGTTTCAAATCTGGATCTGGCAGTAAAATCATATTCCGATAAGGACGTTATCGTTCAGGCTGTTTTTATGAACAGGGTTTCTGAAGAACATCTGCAGGAAATGAGAGATGAGCTGCAAAAAGTTATTCCGGAAGGTACTGTTATAGAGATTATTCCGGAAGAAAAAAAGCTGGCTGGTCCAACCGTAAGGGAAATTTTTGAAGAGATTGGCGGAGAAATAGTGCTGGGAGAATCCTTACTCAACAACCGGGTAGATTCTTTTGGCGTGGGCGCCATGCAACTCCGCAATTTTTTGGATAAGTTAACGGAAAATGAACTGGTGATTACGCCCGGCGACCGTGCAGATATTATTTTGGGAGCACTGCAGGCAAATGTTTCAACCAATTATCCTTCAATTTCGGGTGTTGTACTTACCGGGGGAATTCCCATCGAAAAGTCGGTTTTGAAGCTTATTGAAGGGTTGCCCAGCATTGTTCCGGTTATTCTGGTTAATGATACTACGTATATTGCTGCTCAAAAGATTATGAGTGTTTATCCAAAAATAAGACCGGCAATAACCAAAAGAATCGAATTAAGCATAGCTACATTCGACAAATATACCGATACTAAGTTTTTGGTAAAAAAGTTCCGCAGTTTCAGAACCAAAGTGGTAACTCCACACATGTTTCAATACAGTCTGGTCTCAAAAGCAAAGGCCAACAAGAAACATATTGTTTTGCCCGAAGGTACCGATAACCGAATTTTAACAGCTGCGGCAAGTCTGGTTGAACAGGATGTGGTGAATATCACATTACTTGGGAAGAAAGAAGAAATTCATGCAGCGGCCAGAAGATCGGGCATTCTGTTGAATGGAAATATAAATATAATAAATCCGGTTGAATCGGAATATTACGAAGATTTCTGGAAAACGTATTATGAATTGCGAAAACATAAAAACGTTTACGAAGAAATGGCCCAGGATCGGCTTGCCGATGTATCGTATTTCGGAACCATGATGGTGTACAAAGGCCTGGCAGATGGTATGGTTTCCGGTGCTGCCCACACAACTGCTCACACCATTATTCCGGCACTCCAGTTTGTAAAAACCCGTCCGGGAGTTTCAACGGTATCCTCGTGCTTTTTTATGTGTCTCGACGATCATGTTTCTGTGTTTGCCGACTGTGCGGTAGTTGTAAATCCCAATGCAGACCAACTCGCAGAAATAGCCATTTCTTCTGCTGATTCGGCAAAGGCTTTTGGAATCAAACCCAAAGTAGCGCTTTTGTCCTACTCATCGGGAACATCGGGTACCGGCATAGAAGTAGATAAAGTGCGTGAAGCAACCCAAAAAGCCAAAGCCAGGCGCCCCGATTTGAAAATTGAGGGACCCATTCAGTACGATGCGGCGGTTGACCCCAGTGTGGCAAAAAGTAAAATGCCGGATTCAAAAGTAGCCGGGCAGGCCAGTGTTTTAATTTTTCCTGATTTGAATACCGGAAACAATACCTATAAAGCAGTTCAGCGTGAAACCGGAGCACTGGCGATTGGACCCATGTTGCAGGGATTGAACAAACCGGTAAACGATTTAAGTCGTGGTTGTACGGTTGAAGATATTTTTAATACGGTTGTACTTACAGCTATTCAGGCACAGGAAGGAATTTAGAGTTTAGTTTCAAAAAAATAAAAAATCAGAATGAACATATTGGTTTTAAATGCAGGAAGTTCGTCAATTAAATATCAGTTGATTGACATGACCACTGAAAAACCACTTGCCAGTGGGATTGTAGAACGAATTGGTTTGAAAACAGGGGCCATTAAACACAAAACTTTTATTAACGGGGAAGAACGGAAAACAAAGGAAGAATTTCCCATTCCAAATCATACGATTGGATTAAAAAGAGTGGCAGAATTGCTTACAAATCAGGAGTTCGGTGTTA
>CAZCPH010000424.1:2914-3434 GCA_964500105.1 uncultured Mariniphaga sp.
CGGCGAAGCATTTACAAGAACCGTTGAAATAACCGCCGAGGTAAAAGCAAAGGTGAAGGAGTTGTTTCCCCTGGCACCGCTGCACAATCCGGCCAATTTAACCGGTGTTGAAGTGGCTGAAGAGGTGTTTCCTCAGGCAAAACAAGTTGGGGTATTCGATACCGCTTTTCACCAGACCATGCCCGAAATTGCCTACCGTTATGCAATTCCCGAATCTTTGTATAAAGAATTTGGACTGCGTAAATACGGTTTTCATGGCACTTCGCATAAATATGTTTCTGAAAAAGCTGCTCAATTTTTGGGCAAAAAGGATTCAAAAATTATAACCATTCATTTGGGCAACGGCGCATCGATGGCGGCTGTTAAGCATGGTGTTTGTGTGGATACTACTATGGGAATCGGACCACTGAATGGGCTGATCATGGGAACACGCTCAGGAAGTGTCGATCCGTCCATTATTTTTTACCTGGTTGAACAAAAAGGGTATCCGATAGAAGAAGTGAGCGCCCTGCTCAATAAA
>CAZCPH010000425.1:0-3423 GCA_964500105.1 uncultured Mariniphaga sp.
ATGATTTTCCAAGCGATCTGGAGCAATATTAGTTGAAAATATTTATATTTGCAATTTTTATGTTAGAAGTTTAAACTTCAATGGAGAAATGATTGAAAACACCTGGCTGGAAAGAGAAAAACTGATGCAAGGCGGCATTCTCACTTTTGAGATGGATTCGGTACCCAATAAAGTTTGGGGCGTAAACGTTCCTCCGCCATCGATGAACGATGGACGAAATGATTAAAAAATTTAGAGATTCAGTTAATTCAAAATGATTTGCGAAATCATTTAATCCATCGAAAAAACAAATCAATAACACGCACTTCAAAATATTTACCCATATTTGAATTTCATTTAAACAACTTCAAACTAAAACTCATGAAAGCCCATTTATTTTTTATTCTAACAATCAGCATTATGGTTACAGCATGCACCCCGCAAAAAAGCAAAACGCCGGAGCAATGGAGCGAAAAAGAACTTAGTGAGTGGTTCAGTAACGGTGAATGGAAACAGGGATGGGATGCCGTGCCCGATGAATCGGTAAATCAGAAAGAGTTTGCCCGGCTGTATCATGAAAATCCTGAACGTTGGAACAAGGCATTTCAGTTTTTAAGCGAACAAAACCTGGCAGAATTGGAAAAAGGGCGATATGAGCTTGAAGGCACTGATTTGTTTGCTAATGTAGATGAATACGTCACACGAAACGAAGAAAACGTTTTGTTTGAAGCACATAAAAAGTACGCAGATATCCAGGTTTTGGTTTCCGGCGAAGAAAAAATCGGAGTTTTGCCACTTGACGAAACATCTGTTACTGTTCCTTACGACGAAGAAAAAGACATTATGTTTTTAACTGCTGGGGAAGAAAACTACCGGAATGCTGTGCCCGGTAAATTTTTCCTGTTTTTCCCAGAAGATGCACACCGGCCAACGGTGAAATCGACTGAAAATATTCCGGTTAAAAAAATTGTGGTGAAAGTAAGAATCAACTGAAAAGCAATGGTTGACATGAATCCGGAATATTTTTACTGGATAAACCCACCGAAGGAATTCACACTGAAAGATGGAGTATTAAAAATTCATACCGAACCTGAAACCGATTTCTGGCAAAAAACACATTACGGATTCAGCAAAGCCAATGCACCGGCTTTCCTCACAAAAATTGAAGAAGATTTTACTTTCAGTGTAAAAACCGCTTTTCAAACCAAAAACCGTTACGACCAGTGTGGTGTGTTGCTGTACATTGATGATGAAAACTGGGTAAAAGTTTCGGTGGAATACGAAAACGAACATTTTGCTCGACTGGGTTCGGTGGTTACCAACCTGGGCTGGTCCGACTGGGCAACCACCGACATACCCTTTCCTGTAAATGAAATGAGTTACAGACTAAGTCTTAAAGGCCAGGATATATTTATTGAAAATGCTGAAAAAAATACTGGTTTCAAACAAATGCGGATTGGTCATCTCCACAAACCGCTTCAGGATGCCGGAATTGGCGTTTATGCATGCAGCCCTCTAAAATCAAGCTTTGAAGCCGTATTTTCTGAATTCAGAATTGGCGCCTGCAGCTGGAATGTTCATTAGGATGAAAAACCATTAAACCAAAATAAAATGTTCAAATCTGTTCAATTTTCTGTAGTTCTTCTCTTTCTGATTATAATCGGGAAACCAATTGATGCGCAATCGTCGAAGGTTCCTGGAGTGGTGGTCAGTCACATTCCCGCTCATACCGGAGTATATATGCTCGCCGAGTATTTGTATTCTGCCCAGCGGCGATTATGTGGCTTCGCACGACCATTTCGGACCCAAATCAACGGAACATGAACGGGCAGTTACTGCAGTGTATAAATCTACTAACAAAGGAAAATCGTGGAAAAAGATTTCGGAAATCAATGGGCAATTCTGGTCGAACCTGTTTGTGCACAAAAATGTCCTGTATATCATGGGAACCTGGAAACACCACGGAAATTTTATCATCCGGCGGTCGGATGACGGCGGGGTTACCTGGACATCCCCCAATGATAATAAGAGCGGTTTGCTTCTTGAAGGTGAGTACCACACGGCACCCATGCCGGTAATTGAACACAACGGCAGAATCTGGCGGGCCATCGAAAACGCCAAATCACATACCACACGCTGGGGGATTCGTTACAGCGCCATGGTAATTTCAGCACCGGTGGACGGTGATTTGCTGAATGCAGAAAACTGGACTGCCACCAATCCCCTGCCCCACGATTCGGCCTATCTCGACGGAAAATTTGGTGGCTGGCTGGAAGGCAATGCAGTAATAACACCCGAAGGAAAAATAGCTGACATTCTGAGAGTTGCCACCTCCGAACCGGGACGTGACATGGCTGCAATCGTGGACATAAGCAACGACGGTAAAACCGCCACCTTCGACCCTGAAACCGGGTTTATGGATTTTGTGGGTGGTGCACGAAAATTCTCCATTCGTTACGATAAAAAAAGTAAACGATACTGGTCACTGGCCAACATGGTAAAGGAGGAATTTAAGCCTATCCGGGCGGCAAGTGTGCGCAATACACTGGTATTAAAAAGTTCGTCCGATTTGAAAAACTGGACGGTGCATAAAATACTGCTGGAACATCCTGATGTGGAAAAACACGGATTTCAGTATGTGGACTGGCAATTTGACGGACGACATATTATATTCCTTTCGCGTACTGCCTTCGACGATGAATTTGGTGGAGCAAACAATTTCCACGATGCCAACTTTTTAACCTTTCACCGGATAAAAAAATTCAGGAAATTGCAGAAAAAAGTACTGTTGCAGGAGTTTTAAGACTTCTTTATCAGGCAGATGCAAGATTCTTGCTGTCTGAAGAGGAAATATCATGAATGTTATTCTCACGCTGTGCCTTAATATTTTCCATCATTTTTTGAGCTTTACGGTTCAGTATGGCACGTGCCTGAGCTAACGAAGAAATATTTCGGTAAATTTTAAGAATTTTAATCTGAGGATCCGGTTTGTCCACCATTTCGTTGTAAACAGGTGCATTTTTTCGTGGAAGTGTGTGGGGAATCAGTTTTTCCTTATCGTAATCGTATGAAAACTCTTTATGTTCGGCCACAACGTATTCAAGGTACGTACGATCGAATTTTATCTCATAAAACCGCGGAAAAATCAAATATACCTTGCCATCGGGCAATCCGTAAAACTGAGCGGGCAGCTTTGTTGGAAGATATGTCATGTTTGCCTGGTGGATTAACTTGACAAAAGTTTCCATAATTGCACAGCTTAATAATTTACCAACACATTTTTTCTCTCAAATCCGGCACAAGTTAGTAAAATTTTTTTACGATATAAAAACGAAATGAAATTCAGTATTTTAAACCTGTTTAATCAGAATTTCTTACTTCTATTTTTCATAAATCCATTCTTTTCCAAATTTCGTAATATTTGTAATGGATAAACCTGTTCCG
>CAZCPH010000426.1:0-3417 GCA_964500105.1 uncultured Mariniphaga sp.
TTTTTACATCCAGAAATTTTGATTTTTCTGCCCAAACACCCAGTTGAATGTCAATTCCGCTGGCGCCAAAACTTTGAAAAATAATCACCGGCGCCGGTTCATCAAGGCAAAGCGGATTTTGTTTTACAATATTTTCAAGCAGTGTTTTTACTCTCTCAAGATCTTCTTTATAAGCAACGCTAACCAGAATATCGGCGCGGCGAATCTCAAAACGGGTTACATTGGTCAGTTCGGTGCTGATAACGGTTTGGTTAGGAATACGAATGAGCAGGTTATCGAATGTTCTGATTTTAATGGAAAGCAAGTCGATGCTGTAAACGGTACCGGTTTTGTCGCCAATACGAATCACATCGCCAATTTCGAATGACTTTTCGGAAACCAGAAAAAAGCCGCTGATAATGTTGCCAATACTGGTTTGCGAAGCGATACCCACCACCAGACCAATTACGCCTGCTGCGCCAAAAATGGGTGCCAGGTTTATGTTCAGCTCCGCAATAACAATTAAAAACAGGATAACAAAACCAGTGTATTGAATAATCCTGTTGATGATCATTTTGCGTTGCCGCGACCACTTTAGTGGCAGTATCTTTTTTACCAGATTTGCAAGAACGTAAATAATTACGATTCCAACCACCAGGATAATTCCCACCCTTAATAATTTTTCAAAGGTTTCGGCATTAAAATATTTCGACCAATCAAAGTTCATTCTTCCGGTTTGTATAAGTTTTTAATAAAGTGAAAGTTAATCTTTAGCAAGCTTCTGGAAATTCCGGTTCTCGGTTTTACCAGCGTTTCGGCATTTTCCCCCTGAATATTTTTGGAGAAATGATAACTTGCCGAACTCAAAACATCTTTTCCTTTGTACTCAATGGCAACCTGGCTGGTTATCATCCGGCCTTCGTTTTTGTAAAGGGCCATATTTTCAGTTCTGATGATGAGCCGCTCCACTTCCAGCACTCCCGGAGCATCATTGTATATAGAAATAGGGCAAATCACTTCGAAATCGGAGCAAGCGATTTCTTCCGTGGTAAGGAAAAACTCACTGCCCAGCGCAAATGCCGGCTCTCCGTTGTATGCATCGCCAAACCAGGTGTCGTTAAGGCGTTGTACCGGTAATTCTTTCAGCAGGTTTTCAGGTTGTTCCTTTGAAAAATAAACCTGAAGCGTTAGCGGAATTTTCAGGTAAAAATTTAATCGCTGGCTGGGCGAAACATGCAGTCTGGTTCCTTTAAATACCAATGGTTTTGCCGGCAGCGACGGAGCAATGATGAGATGGTTCGATTTCCCGCTTTGATAAAAATCGGCCTGGCTGAAATCGGGGGTTTGTTCTTTTTTATCTGAATTGGGAATTTGCAACAGCAGCCAGCCGTCACTTTCGCGTTTGGCGCCCAGGGTAAAAAATCCCGTATTGAAAAGTTTATGTTCTCCGGGTGAAATCTGGTGTTTTCCCAAAATTGGTTGTATGGCCATATGTTAAATTTAAACAGTGGCCTAAATTACAAAAGTTTTTGTTTTTGGCGAAGAACCATAAAAAAAGCTTCCCCGATTTATCTTTCGAAGAAGCTTTTGCAATAAACTGTTTTTATGGTTTAATCTTCGTCTTTTGAAGTCTGATTTCCCACATTAATATCCAGTGATTTGGTGATTTTCCCAATATTTTCGGGATCGATGACACCCTGAATGCTGATCAGTGCATTATCATCTCCGCCAACCACCAAAATCAGGTCCGAAAATTTTCCGTTGCCGCCATCTTTCGCCAGAAAGCGCACCACTTCGTTGGCTTCGGTTACTTCCATCAGCACTTCGTACTGGTTGTTTCTGAAAAAGCCATCGGTTTCCAGTTCTTTGAAAAAGTCCAGTTTTCCGGTAATTTCTTCATTATCAACCGAAAGAATTCGTATTCCGGTAAGTTTTGAAAGCACATCGTCGGCTGCTTTGTCTCCGGTTTCCATCTGGCTGGCAAATCCCAGTAATTTTCCCGAAATATTTACTGTAGTAAAGCCCTCTTTGTTGGCATATTTTTCAAACAATCTGTCAACGGGCGATTTTTGTGCAAGCACTGCCATCGGCAATACAACTGCAAGAATTAAGATTAATCTTTTCATGGTATCAATTTTTAAAATTTTACTTTTTTCACTTTTTTTATTTTCTTCTCTTTTTTATCAAACTGCAACTGTTCACTGCAACTGTCAACTGCGACTGTCAACTGCAACTGTCAACTGCGACTGTCAACTGCGACTGTCAACTGCGACTGTTCACTTTCCTCTACTCCCCACTCATCTGTTTAATCAACTTCAGGTACTCATTTACCGGCTGCACTCCTTTTTGTATCGGCGCTGCAGCGGTTTCGAGCTTGTCGAAATGGGCCAGGCCATCCAGACCTTTGTTGTATTTGTCTGATATATAGCTCAGTGTCTCTTCTGCATACGCATACGCCAACTCCGGATTATCGAATGTGTCTTCGAATGAATGATTCTGATTCTGATAGAAAAGAACGCCGCCCAGAACAATAATGATTGATGCTGCAATGCCGGAAATCATTTGCCATAACCAGCGGTTTTTATGTTTTTCCTGCGGTACATTTTTTTGAATGAACTCCATAATCTCTCCTTCCAGCTCTTCATCTCTTTCCGAATCAGCAAGCGCTGAAATTCCATTGAAAAATCCGGAATAATCTTTCAGATCATCAGCTACATTGTTTGACTGAAAGTTGCTTTTCAGAACCTGTTCTTCGTGCAGTGTACTTTCGCCTTTAAAATAGCGTTGCAGCAATTGTTTTATTTCTTTCGTTTCCATTTGAATTCAATTTTAAAAATTCATCGCGTACTTTTTTTCTTGCCCTCGACAGGTTTACCCGTATGGCATTTACCTGCAATCCGGTACGTTCGGCAATTTCTTCGTATTCCAGTTGTTCAATATCGCGTAGTTGCATTACTTTTTGTTGCAGATCAGGTAGTTGGTTTATCAGTGTTTTTACCTGGCCTGCAGCTTCGTTTAATTCAATTTGTGAATGAACATTAATGGTTTCCTGCTTCATTTTGCGGTCGGTTTCTACATCGATAGGCACCACTTTATTTGCCCTTAAAATATCGAGGCAACGATTCCGTATCATCCGCATGGCAAAAGCTTCCACATTTTCAATCTGGTTCAGCTCATCTTTTTTCTGCCACAATTTCAGAAATATGTCCTGAATAACATCGCGGGCCTGGTCTTCGTCTTTCATAAACCGGACCGCAAATCTGAGCAACTTTTTACTCAGTGGCAGAACTGTCGTTTTGAATTCGCTTTCACCCATTTAATTCGCTGTTTTTTCGCTGCTTTATTAGCAGAATTCAAAGGTAAGACGTATGTCTGTTTCATTCATTACATCCTGATGAAAATATTTTTTTACGGTTGCTGAAGTATTAAACCAGTCTT
>CAZCPH010000427.1:0-3404 GCA_964500105.1 uncultured Mariniphaga sp.
GTACTCCGACCCTGAAACCGACGAGTACAAAGCGATGGTGGAACGCATCAGAAAAAACCTGGGTTTAACAACACTGCAATTTCAAACGTTACCAGATTTGGTGGAAGCCATTGGTTTGCCGAAGGAAAAATTGTGTACGCATTGTTGGGACGGGAGCAGCTATTATAAAAATTCAAGATAATTTTCCGGAGTATTTAGCTGAAAAACAGCGTTAGGATAGGCTTTTTGAAAAGTTTTCTACATTTGAAAAAGAAACGTACCATTATGAAACACTTAGTCCTTCTGTCATTACTCGTTTTTTTCCACTTATTTGCCGTAACTCAAACGAAGGTGCCAACCGGATTGACCTCCGACTTGCTCCGGGCGCCTCACCAGGCTGTGATTACAAATCCAAATCCTGCATTCGGCTGGATTTTTCCGCAGGAAGGCATTTCGCAAACCGGTTATCAGATTCTTGTAGCCTCCTCACCCGATTTGCTGCACCCGGGAAAAGCTGATTTGTGGGACAGCGGGAAAACAGAGACAGCCCAATCTGTCAACGTTAATTATGGTGGGAATGCCCTTCTGCCCAATTCTTCTTACTGGTGGACAGTGAAAGTGTGGGGCGAAAACCAATTTGAAAGTGCGTTCAGCGAACCGCAGCAGTTTTTTACCGGAACGTTTGACCGTCCGGCAGAAGAATGGCAGGGACAAAGCAACTGGGTGGAGATTGAGCCGAAAAACTGGGTGGCCGAAGACCGCCAAATGGCCACTTTTTCCCGGATTGAGCCGGTTGCTTTTGAAAAAGCTGGCAGCCAGAGCTGGTTTGCCGACTTTGGAAAAGCAGCCTTTGCCACGCTTGAATTAACAGTTACAGCAGCAAATTCAGATGGAAAACTGGAGTTGTTTCTGGGAGAACGAAAAAATGAAGACCAAACGGTCAACAAGAATCCCGGGGTTTCCAGCATCGGGTTCTTTCAATACAACCTGGAGTTGAAAAAAGGAACACATACGTACCAGGTTGAAATTCCACGTCACGATGCCCGTTATCCGCACAGCCAGAAACTGCCACCGTTTTATCCGGAGGTGTTGCCTTTTCGGTATGTTGAAGCCAATGGAACCGACGGTGTAACAGTAAATGAATTAACTCAGCTGGCTCTTTTTTACTATTTTGATGATGAAGCTTCATTGTTCAGCAGTTCTTCGGAAAATCTGAACCAGGTGTGGAATTTGTGCAAATACACGCTGAAAGCCACTCCGTTTCTGGGCGTTTACTGCGACGGAAACCGCGAGCGAATGCCATACGAAGCTGATGCTTACATTCAGCAACTTGGACACTACTCAGTTGACCGTGAATATTCCGCTGCCCGTTACACCACCGCATTTCTTTTGTCGCACGCCAGCTGGCCTACCGAATGGCAGATGCATGCCGTGATGATGGCGCGCGAACATTATATGTTCACCGGCGATGCACGGTTTCTGGAAATGATGTACGACGACCTGAAAAAGAAAACGCTCATCGAACTGGCCCACGAAAATGGCCTCATCAGTACCCGCACAGGAAAAGTAACGCCGGAATTTCTGGAAAGCATTAATCTGAACCGGAATATTGCCGACATTGTGGATTGGCCGGCCGGAACTCCGGAAGGGCAGAAACAGGCCAATAACGCTGGTCCCACACCCGAAGGGGAACGCGACGGGTATGTGTTCACCGATTTCAATACGGTGGTGAATGCCTTTCATTTTTATTCCCTGAAATGTATGGAAGAAATTGCCGGAGCGTTGGGAAAATCCGACGACCGTGAGTTTTATAAAAACCGGGCAGAATTGGTGCGCAGCAGCGTTCTGGAGAATATGTTTGATGATGAACGGGGAATTTTTGTTGACGGCATCGGCACTGACCACGCCAGTTTGCACGCCAACATGTTTCCACTGGCTTTTAACCTCGTTCCGCAGGAAAACATCAAAACTGTGGCTGAGTACATCAAATCAAAAGAAATGGCCTGCAGTGTTTACGGCGCCCAGTATTTGCTGGAAGCGCTTTACAATGCCGGCGAGGCAGATCATGCACTCAGTTTGATGACCTCGGAAAGCAAACGAAGCTGGATGAACATGTTGCACGTGGGCTCCACCATGACTACCGAAGCCTGGGACGAATATTACAAACCGAACCTCACATGGAACCATGCCTGGGGCGCAGCGCCGGCCAACATCATTCCACGGCGGCTGATGGGCATTCAACCCGTGGAACCCGGATTTAGGTTGTTTACAGTGAATCCGCAACCCAACGGTCTGGAGAACATTGAACTGAAAGTGCCCACCATTCGTGGAACAATAGGATGCAATCTGATCGCGACCGGTGATAGCTGGCAACTGGATCTTTTCGTGCCGGGAAATACGGAAGCACTGGTTTTGCTTCCTTCGGAACTGCCTAGTATCAATGTGAATGATGAACAGATACAGCCGGTTGCACAAATTCACTATTTGGACAGAACCAGGAATATGTTGCGGCTAAAAAGCGGCAATTACCGGATTTCAGCAACGAAATAGCTATTTTTGTCTGAAAATTGAAAAGGAATGCTTGAAATTTGTGCGCTTGCCTCGGGTAGCAACGGGAATTGTTACTATGTTGGAAATGAAAAAGATGCAGTGTTAATCGATGCCGGAATATCTTGCCGGCAGATTCTGAAACGGATGGCTGAAAAGGAACTTAATCCGCAAAAAATAAAAGCCGTTTTTATTTCACACGAGCACAGCGACCATATTCGCGGAGCACGGGTGTTTGAAAAAAAGCTGAAAGTTCCGGTTTACCTTACAGCAAAAACATATTTAGCCACATATAAAAACATGCAACCCGCCTGGCCCCGTTTTTTTGAACCGGGAACGTTTGTTGCTGTTGGCAATTTTCGGGTTCACTCTTTTCTGAAAAAACACGATGCCTCCGAGCCTTGTTCTTTTCGGGTGGAATATGCGGGCAAAAATGTGGGAGTTTTTACCGACATTGGTGAACCGTGTGAAAATGTAGTTTCGCATATCGCTTTATGCGACGCTGTGTTTCTGGAATCGAATTACGACGAAGAAATGCTGCGAACCGGATCGTATCCTTATTATCTGAAACAGCGGGTAGTCTCTTCACACGGCCATCTATCGAATGTACAAGCGCTGAAACTGCTGGAGGAAAATGCCGGCGCCCACTTGAAATGTGTTTTTCTAAGCCATCTTTCTGCAGAAAACAACACCCCTGAATTGGCACTTGCCACACATCAACCGCTGACTGCACGGTTTGAGGTAAGGCTCACTTCGCGGAGCGAAGCTGCCGATGTTTTTGTGTTTTAAAAAGTGAAATTTGGATTGTTGTATTTTTTGTTTTTGTTGGTTGGCGAAATCGTTTTGTGATGAATTCGTGAATGTTTTTTGTAGATTTG
>CAZCPH010000428.1:0-3090 GCA_964500105.1 uncultured Mariniphaga sp.
TTAAAAATGAAAAAGTTTCCATCTAGCCATTGTTCAGCAAATGTACCACCTCCAACTTCTTCACCCCATGGGTTGTATGCGGTATTAAATATAACATCACATTGTTGTGAAGAAAACCAGGGATAACCACTCTGACCAGTTCCATTTATTTCGCCCATAACGAATACATCACCACCCATCACTAAAGGAGAAACTGCAAAGTCCTGAACCAAAGTTCCGGGAGATACAGCCCAGGTTGTTTGATCAACCCATTTATATCCCGGAATATATTTAGAATATCGATTTAACCAATCGTCTTCACCTGAAAAACTTTGAATAGCATCTGCAGGATTGGGAGTACCAGAACCTGTTGAGACAAACATATAGTTACTTAAATCCAATGGTTGATTTCCCGGATTGCAGATTTCCACAAAACCGTTAGCCCATTGGTCTCTCATTACTAATTCTGAAATAAATGGTTCAGCATTAAATGGTTGAATGTTTTCAATGTCTTTCGGTTTTTCCATTTTAACCGTATAAGACTTATGTGTTGTGTCATCTTCTGCGGTAACCAAAAATTCAATGGTTTTTTGTTCATCAGAACCGTCAAGACTTAACGCCCTGTTAATTTTTAGTTTGGAATTCAAATTGGCTGTTTTTCCAATCAATGCCGGAATTTGTTCTATACCGTACTGAAGTTCAAGATTGTAATTGGTTACACCTGAATTAAATCCGGGGATAGTGTCTCCTGTCCATCCGTATAAATCTTTTAAATCTTCTGGTATATCAGGCCATGTAATTGAAGCTAAGTCAGCATTATGGCTTGGCTGGAATTCATTAACTTTGATATAATATTCTTTTACAGCGCCACTTTCGGCAGTCACTTTCAGAATATCACCATTTTTAACGTCAGGCCTTTCAATACCGTCAACATAAACAATTTCCCACTGTGCATTTGGTGCTTTTTCCAGATAATTCATCAACGAGTCCGCACGGGTCGCAAATCCAATACCAAAAATTCCGTCTGTAATGGTATCCATTCCGGGCGCATTAATGGTAATATCATAACCAGCATCCCCTGAATTGATATCATTGCTAAAGAAACTTCCTTCCGGATCCCAGTTGGGAGCATATTTTGCCATCACGATGTTGTCGTCTGCTGTTGGTTCGCTAACAACGATGTCAAAGACAACCGTTTGCAACGTATTTCCACAGGCATAGACCGTCAGTTTATCACCTGTTCTGGCAGAGTTGTATGCAGAGTCTTCGCGGGCAGCTGACAAATCGTAGTGCCAGGCAAGTCCGGGAACTTTTTCAAACTGAAACATAAATTCATCGTTGTTGCGAACACCCCAGGGAGCGGTAATGGTTTTGTTTGCCCAGTCCACTTCCAGAACATCCGATTGCAATGTATTGGCATCCAGTGTAACATCGCCATGGAACCCAACAGTCCAGAATACTGCGCGATAAGGTTCCCATTCAGCAAATAAACGGGGGATCGGAAGCCATTCTGAATCTTCAATCGCAATACCACGGGCATCGTTAAAATTGGTAGTACCCTGTGTTACACTGGCTTTCCTCACCAAAATGTGTGTACCCCAGGCATTAGTTACCCCTGCAACATCAGTGCTCGGAGAATCTTCATTAGTTCCGTCATCTTGCGCGAAAATACCGCCAACCTGGTCAACAATAACAGAGTCTCCGTTAGGAAGGTGTTGCTCTATGTACCAGGTTTCACGGGCACCCCAGGTTTCCATTATTCCAAAGCTTGGTGAAATACTGTCTTTGATACCAGCTGTTGCATAACGAACATTGTCTTCTGGCATGTAAATGTGCATATCAGCAATTTCCCACCAATCCTTTTTTGTAATTCTCCTGTTGAAGAAACTGGGTTTCAGCGGATACATTGCTTCTGTGAATTCTTTTACAGCAGCAATTACATAGCTTTCACCAGGTGCCAGTTCAACATCTGGTAAACGAAGAAAATCATTTGCAGAAGCTGGTGTCCATGGCGTATTCCAAGCACTGATTCTGCCGAATTCAAACTGGCTCATGTCAAGAGCTTCACTGCCAACGTTGGTTAGCTCAACATAAGACTGGTCATTTCGGTCAACACGCGTTTCCGTAATAATAAAGGTACGGATAGTGTCTTGTGCGCTGAGCATTCCGGTTAACAATAAGGAAAGAAGTAAAAGTTTTAATCTCATAGTACTTAAATTTAAATGTTAAATTTCTATTATCTATTTCGCAAACAAATATCAAAATTATTTGCGATACCACATTAAATTGGCATCGATAAAGATACAATATTTCGTACATCAATGCAATAAATCTTGCATAAATGTATTTTGTACACTATCCCCGGATCTTTTGGTGAACTTTCCTTTTTTGCATAAGTTTACTGTAAATGCAACAATTTCAAAAGATTCGCTGCTCCTGAGTTTTTTGAAAATTTAGCGTTCAGATTTATTGTAAACTTGTAACTAACTCTGTTTGAATTACAATAAAATATTTTTACGATTTTATTGAAAAAAGCCGTTTCAGCGATTGGCTAATTTATGGTATTTGGTTCCGGTCAAATGTTTGCTTCCAACAGGTTTTTTTAAACAGACTTCCGGTTTTTTTGTTTCAATTGCATGAATTTTCGGGTGAAACATCAGGAAATTTAATCAATCGTTTTTTTACCCTAAGCAATTGACTAAATTTGCAGGGATTTAATGTAACAGAATAAAACATGGCATTTGTAACCAAAATACTTGGAAAAATACTTGGAAACAAATCGGATAGGGACATAAAGGTTATCAATCCGATTGTTGAACAAATAAAAGAGGAATATAAGCGAATTGTCACTCTTTCCAACGATGAACTGCGAAACGAAACAGATAAACTCAGGGAAATTATCAGGGAACGCATTAAAGCAGAGGAGGATGAAATTGCTGCTTTAAAGGAAAAGGCAGAAGACGCAGAAATTCAGGATAGTGAAGAGATTTACAGGCAGATTGATAAGCTTGAGGAAACCATCGATGAAAAAATAGAAGCGGTACTGGATGAAATTCTGCCTGTTGCTTTTTCCATTGTGAAAGACACGGCCCGCCGGTTTTTCGAAAATGA
>CAZCPH010000428.1:3135-3400 GCA_964500105.1 uncultured Mariniphaga sp.
CCACCCGGGCGAGTATTTCTATTCAGGGTGAAAAAGCGCTCTGGAAAAACCGTTGGATTGCCGGTGGAAACGAAATTGTCTGGGACATGGTGCATTACGATGTACAGCTGATTGGAGGTATTGTGCTGCACCAGGGAAAAATTGCCGAGATGGCAACCGGTGAAGGAAAGACGCTGGTGGCCACTTTGCCTGTGTTCTTAAATGCTTTGGCAGGTCGCGGCGTGCATTTGGTTACGGTGAACGATTACCTTTCGACACGAGATGC
>CAZCPH010000429.1:0-3388 GCA_964500105.1 uncultured Mariniphaga sp.
TATGCCGAAACATTGAAAAAATGCGGCTTCGAAAAGGTGGAAGGCTTTCTTTGGTACATAAACCAGGATGAGGTGGAGCAGGTGGTATAGTAAAGTATAAACTATTTCAGGAAAAAAATTTTATAACTTTGCCGGAAAAGATGGAATAAAAATGGAAGCAACATTAAAATATTACAGATATATCGATTTGGCCACACTTACTTCTTCCGGACAAAAGAAATTAATTAATGTATATAAGAGATTGCTTCAGGAATTTCCGCAAAAGGAAAAACCTAAAAAGCCTTCAGGCTTTGAAAAACAAATAATTGAACTTTCCCAATTAAACAATGAAAAAAATGTGATAATTAGTAATGATATAGATATTTCCAGGTTAACCGATAATTTTTAATTATGATTCAACGAATTCAAACGCTATACATTTTTTTAGCAGCTGTAATTACTGCGTTATTGCTGAAACTCAATTTTGCTGAACTGGCTGTAAATAGCGAGCTCTACGTTTTTAACGCCAAAGGAATAATCAGCGGAGAACAGGTGTTGTTTAACGGATTGCCCATTCTGGGTTTTATCGGATTAATTGTCTTGTTGCATTTTATCGTAATTTTTCTGTTCAAAAAGCGAATCCTTCAAATCCGCATTCTGGGTTTTACCATGATTTTGTTGCTGGGCCTTGTGGGTGTGATGTTTTACTTTTTGTATGCCGCTTTTGACGGAGCTGAAGTGGTATTTAAAATTCCCATTGTTTTTCCGGTGATTGCATTCATTCTCGATTACCTCGCCATTCGAGCCATTGGAAAAGATGAAGCGTTAATCAGAAGTCTGAACCGGATTCGGTAAACACTTATGAAAGCCATGATTTTTGCAGCCGGATTAGGAACCCGCCTGCGTGAAGAAACCCGGAACAAACCAAAAGCACTGGTAGAAGTTGGTGGAAAACCATTACTGCAACATGCTATTGAGAAACTGAAAAGAGAAGGTTTTTCGGAAATTGTGGTCAATGTTCACCATTTTTCTGAGAAAGTAATCCAGTTTATCAACAGCAACGACTTTGAAATTCCCATAAAGATTTCGGACGAAACCAATAAGTTGCTCGACACCGGTGGCGGACTGAAAAAAGCAGCCCCGTTTCTATCCGGAGATCAGCCCGTTTTAATTCACAATGTCGATATTTTGAGTAATCTCAATCTGCAAATGCTGATACAGGAACATTTGCAGTCGAAGGCTTTGGCTACTTTGGTTGTACGCAACAGAAAAACGCAACGCTATTTAAAATTCAACAACGAAAAACGACTGGTTGGCTGGATAAACAAAAAAAACGGCGAAAAGAAGATTGCTGTATCTGATGATTTTGAAAACGCAACAGAAATGGCTTTCAGCGGAATTCATATTGTAAATCCTGAAATTTTTCAGATGATGCCGGCTGACGATAAATTTTCCATTATCGATTTTTATCTCGAACTGGCTTCAAAACACCTGATCAAAGGTTTTTACGATGAATCAGAACTATGGATGGATGTGGGAAAACCCCACGAACTTGAAGCAGCCAGAAAACTTTTCGGAACCAGCTAAAGTGTCGCCCAGATACGTGCCAGCGAATGTCCAGGTGCTTTCAGGTTCAAATCAAGAAAATAGCCGAAAGGAGTTTGAGCGGTTTCAAATCCTCCGTTCTGCAGCCGCTTTTCAGCCTCGTCGAAAATTTCTTTTGTGAATTCAACTGATGCTTTTGAGTCGGACAGATGGGCAAACGAATGCAGAATAATTTTCTGGCAGTTGTTTTTCCGCGCTGTCCATTTCAGATGGTTAACCAGCTTTTTTTCCCGGCTTTTTACATCGTTTTCTTCATCGCTCTCTTCCACCTGAATAAATGCCAGAATGGCGTCGTTAAAAGTGGCTCCTTCAGTTACGTCCGTTGCACTTTCCAGATTTTTTAGTGCCGGAACGTAACTGAATTCATCCACATACATTACAAGAACTTTCATTCATTCATCATTTTAAGGAGCAACTCTTCGCTGAGCTGCTCGGCCCAGGCATAAAACTGCTCTTTTTGTTCGTCGGTTAATTTTGCCTTCGGATGCATTAATACATACGATTTTAAAGGCATTTCGCCCGATTTAACCTCGTCCGTCATTTTTTCCAGTGCTCCCATCTGGTCCAGCGGTTCCCAGTTTCCCCAATCCGAAAGGTTTAACTCCGCTTTCCCCTCAGTAATGTGGTTGTTTATGAGCCACGAAACCGGGGCAATGTGATGGTACCATAAATAAGTGGTCTGGCCGGAATGGCAGTCGAGACAGGCATTTTTCAGCACTGTTTTCAGTTCTTCGTCAACTACACCCTGTTCAAACAGATGAGCTTTCGTTATCTCTTCCCGGTTTTTTTGGGGTTGAAAAAACTGGATGACTACGAGCAGTGCAATTAGCAACAGCGCTGATATCCGGAGAATTTTTTTCATCCTGCGAATTCAATAAAAAAGTTAATTGCCAAGCAACGTTTCAATCTCTTTTTTAGACCATTCGGTTAAAGCTTTCGTCTGATCATCAGAAAGTTTTTTGTCCGGAAATTTTTCCAGAAATTTTTTAGGTGGCATTTCTCCTTTTTCCACCACTTCGGCAATTTCTTTCAGCGTGGTAATTTTTTTGACTTTGCTAAGTCCGTCAAGCGATTTAAAATCCAGTGCTTCCCTGGCTTTTTCGTTTTGCGAATCAGCGTTGTGGCACTGAAAACAAGATTGGTCAATAATCGACTTTACATGTTCAGGCAACTCTTTTCCACTGGTTTCAGGGGCATTTTTGTAAGAAGTGTTTAAAATGAACGCGCCAAAAATAAAGGTTGCAAACACAATGGCAGGAAACATAATTTTTTTCATAGCATTCTCAATTTTAGGTGAATAATTTTCGTTTAAGATACGTCAATATTCAAAAAAACACAAATTGTGGAGAAAAGTTGAAATAGTAATGTTTATTTATGGTTGTTGTTTTACAGAAAGCCGATTGGTTTGCGGGAGTGGAATTAATATTAACTTTGGCGGAAAGTGAAAAATATGCGTTGGATCATTTTTACATTTTTTTTGCTGTTTGGCGCTGCCGGCCTGGTTTCGGGACAGCTGTCAGAAGGTGGCCGGCCGCTGGAAGTACCTGCTTTCAAAAGCTCCGGAAGCATGCAGGTAATCATGCCAAAGGTTGACAACAAGGTGCTTCAGGAAAAAGCACTGGCCGACCGTGAACAAAGTCCGAAACTGAAACCGCTTCAGTTTGCATACGGTTTCGATGTTCATCTCTCGCCCGCCAAAGACGGACATTGGTTTTCCAATGTAAATGGTTTCGACATTTGGCAAATCCGGATTGTTTCTTCCGGTGCCTATTCGCTGAACCTCATTTTCGATGATTTTAACCTG
>CAZCPH010000430.1:0-3388 GCA_964500105.1 uncultured Mariniphaga sp.
CTTCCCGACGACGATTACCGGCTGAATGTAATGATTTCATTCAAATCGAGAGTGCTCAACAATCAGTTTGCCACACTCGATTCCATTAGTGATTTTAAATCTGAAATTGCAAACTGCCGTACTTTTGTTTTTTTACACGAACTGGAATTTTTGCTCAATAATAATCTGATTAAAGGTGGCGAACTGAACAACGCCATCGTAATCATTGATAAAGAAGTTAGCCAGGAAGAGCTAGACCGGCTTGCGGAACTTTTTCATCACGATAAGGTGGAAGTAAAACCTCAGGGCATTTTAAACAATCTCGATCTGCATTTCGACAACGAATGTGCCCGCCACAAACTGCTCGATGTAATAGGCGACCTTGCACTTTGCGGCAAACGAATCAAAGGACGGATTATAGCAACAAAACCGGGACACCGGCCCAATACCATTTTTGCCCAGGCACTGAAAGATGCTTGGCGCAAAACCCAAAGCGGCGTACCGGAATACGACCCGGACGCGACACCACTGCTGGACACCCTTCAGATAAAGGAGTATTTACCGCACCGCTATCCGTTTTTAATGGTTGACAAAATATTGTCCATCAACGAAACAGAAGTGATTGGCATAAAAAACGTAACCCACAACGAACCATTTTTCCAGGGGCATTTTCCCGATGAACCGGTTATGCCCGGCGTTTTGCTCATTGAAGCCATGGCTCAAACAGGAGGACTGCTTGTACTTTGCAAACTCGAAGGAAAATACTCAACCTACTTTATCCGGATTGACAATGTGAAATTCAGGAAAAAGGTGGTTCCCGGAGATACACTTATTTTTAAAGTTACCTTAACATCACCCATCAGGCGCGGCATAGCCACCATGAAGGGCGTTACATACGTGGGCAGTAAAATTGTTGCCGAAGGCGAATTTATGGCCCAAATTGTAAAACAATCAGAAAATTAATCCAGATTCAGAATAAATTATGAAACAACCACTGGCATATGTTCATCCCGATGCAAAAGTTGCAGAAAATGTTGTAATTGAGCCTTTTGTGTCAATCGACAGGGATGTGATAATTGGAGAAGGAACACGAATCGGTTCCAGCGTTACTATTCTTGCGGGAACACGAATTGGCAAAAACTGCAATATTTTCCCGGGAGCAGTAATCGGTGCCATCCCCCAGGATTTAAAATTCAGGGGAGAATACACCACGGTTGAAATAGGCGACAACAACACCATACGCGAATATGTGACCATAAACAGGGGAACTGCCGCCAAAGGAAAAACAGTGATTGGAAACAACAACCTGTTGATGGCGTACGTACATATTGCCCACGATTGCGTTGTAGGAAATGCGGTTATTCTGGGTAACAACACCCAACTGGCCGGTGAAGTGGTTGTAGATGACTGGGCTATTATTTCAGGTATGACAGGTGTTCATCAGTTTTGTCATATTGGCTCTCACGTAATGATTGGCGGAGGTTCGCTGGTACGCAAAGATGTTCCGCCGTTTATCAAGGCAGGTCGCGAGCCGCTTTCTTACGTTGGAATCAACTCAATCGGGTTGCGGCGCAGAAACTACAATAACGAAAAAATCAGGGAAATCCAGGACATCTACCGCTACATCTACCAAAAGGGGCTGAATACCGCTCAGGCAGTGGAAATTATTGAAGCCGAAATGCCTGCCAGCCAGGAACGCGATGAAATACTGCTCTTTGTGAAAGACACAAAAAGAGGTATCATCCGGGGTTATTATCCCGATTAATTTATTTTCAAAACTATTTGTCGACAAATCTTTTGGCACCATTTAAACAAATCCGGGTTTGCACATTGTAAACCGGATGCTTTATACCATATAATGATACGAATACTCTTATGCTGCAGTTTTCTGCTGCTTTCGCTGTTTGGTTTTTCCCAAAACCTGCACAATCATGACGAACATCTTCATAACGATGCACATAAATACCACATCGGAGTGGGCGGAACAGCTGCATATATAAAAGGCGAATCGGCGTTTGCACCCGGTGCACACCTGCATTTTATACGGCAATTCGGGCACCAAAACCGCTGGGGACTTGGCCTGGGTTATGAAGCACTATTTGACGAACACAGGCACAACGGCATCAATTTACTGATCAATTACCATCCGCTCAAACACCTGTCGGTAAATGTGGGGCCGGGAATTCTTTTTACCGAACACGACGGAGAAACCGAACGAAAAGCGGCATTTCACACCGAAGCTGTTTACGAATTTAACGTTGGAAAATTCCACCTGGGGCCTATGATTGGTTTTGGATTCGACAAAGAGGAATCCCATTTTTCGGTGGGCGTGCATGTGGGGCTGGGATTTTAATCACGCTCTTCCGTGCTCCCACCCCTGAGCCTGCAACGCTATTTTCGAACCGCCAGTGGTAAAGATTTGTACCTTCCTCCACGCAGAAAGTATTCAAAATTTATGAACCCGTATTTATTTTTCAATTTGCAGGATAAACTTTTATCCCGATCTTTTCAATTTCCCATGCAAAGGGATTGGAGGAATTGAAATCCTGTTCCATTATCGGGTGAGGTTGAATACTTTTTTTCTGTAAGTTACTTTTCTTATGCTATTTCAAAATTAGTGTCAGGGTTAAATTCAATTGACATTTTTACTTTGGCTTTCAATGCGTCAAACACTCGCATGATAGTAGAAAACCTTACGTCTTTGGCATTTGTTTCAATTTTGGAAATCTGTGCTTTTTGAACACCAACCAATGCTCCAAGTTGTTCCTGGGTCAAATGCTGTTCTTTTCGTGCCTTTTTAATCATTTCACCAAGAATATCCAATTTTAATTCGAACTCGAACTGTTCTCTTTCTTTTGTTCCTTCTTTTCCAATGTAATTATCGGTGAGCTCCTCTAATGTGTATTTTTTCATAGCTTCTTGTTTTTAAAATTGAAGTAATCTATTCTTATTTGATCTGCCCTTTTAATCTCTCTTTTTGGCGTTTTCTGTTGCTTTTTAATGAACCCGTGAGTTGCTATCACCAAAGTATCAGTAGATTCTTCTTTGTCCCAAAATGCTAAAAGTCGAAATTCTTTTCCTGAATATTTTGTTCTAAATTCCCAAATTTCATCTCTAAGCTTCTTAAATAATTCGGGATCATTTACTTCTCTTGATTTCCAAATGTTAAAAAGTATCTTTTCACGAGGTTTTTTGTCAAGACTATCAAGAAATTCTTTTGCATTTTCTAAAAAAATAACGTTGAATTTAATCATTCCTTTTTCCTGCAAATATAAAACAATATTTCCCCATAAGGAAACAAATTGCTATTAAACTTTTTATTAATCTGATTACAAGGGATTTAATTCTGCTTTCCACAATTACAAAGCTTTTTGCGCTTCACTGGCGCAGACGTGATAATTACCGGGTT
>CAZCPH010000431.1:0-3356 GCA_964500105.1 uncultured Mariniphaga sp.
ATTATTTCCATTTCGTTCAGACAGGGCAATATGTCGCTGGGCAGTCTGATTCCCATAAACGATAACCAGGTGGAAGCATTGCGGAAGAAGTTTCTGGGGTAGATGAACACCAATTTTCAGCCACAGATTACACGAATTTGCTCGAATGTATTCGTGTTCATCCGTGAAATTCGTGGCTTATTCTATTTGTACAGTTTCATTCGTGTTATCTCTTTCTGGAAGAGGGTTTTCGGGTCGTTGTAGAATTCAATAAAATTTTCGGAATCGGGACTGCCTTTGTAGGGTGCAAAAGCCCCGTGGCCTGCCGGCTGATGTGGATTTCGCCAAACCAGAAAATAGGCCAGGTTAAACGGGCGAAGGGTTTCCAAAACACCGGTCCACCATTGATGATTTTGTGCAATGGGCCCGCCGGCTTCGGTAACGGCAGCAATTTTCCCTTTTTCGCTGGCAAGGGAAGTAAGCATTTCCGCACAGTTTTTCATGGTTGGCAGGTAGTCCGGACCGCGATCGTAGAGGTCGAATCCCAGCAAATCCACAATGTCGTCGCCCGGATAGCGTTCCAGGTATTCTTCCGTAGAGCTAAACCGGTCGGTACTGTAAGCAAAGAGCACATGATGAATGTTTTTTTCATTCTGAAAATAATCCACGGTAAACCGCCAAAGTGCAGTGTATTCCTCCACTGTACAAAGGTCTTTCCCCCACCAAAACCAGCTTCCTGTATGTTCGTGAAACGGACGGAAAAGTACTGGAATATAGGTTCCGTCATCGGTTTTCAGTCCGTTCAGGAAATCGGCCATTTTGTCGAGATATTGTTTGAACAGTTCGTGTTTTTCGGCTCCGGGAAGAATCGATTTCACCACCTCTTTCGAAGACGTGTCCCACGAACTTCCGCCGGTTAGCGGGTTGCGCAGGTGCCAGCTGATGGTGTTCACCCCTCCCCTTTCATACACTGTTTTTATCCAGCTCTGAATTTTGTCGAAATGCACCGAATCGAGGCTGTAAGCATCGCCCAGCTCCAGGTGGCCCAGTTCCCAGCCGTAAACTGCCGGATAGTCGCCCACCACATCTTTCACGTCCGAGCGGCCTTCTTCGTAAACCCAGCCAATGCCGTAAGCCAGGTCGTCCTGGTGGCCGAACATCATACCTTTTTCCTGCAACTTCAGCAGGTTTTGGTAAAGGTTTACGGTTTCAGGTGTGGCTTTCGGATCAGAAGGAACCGGTTTGCCGGTACACGCGGTAAGAATCGCAATAAGAAAAGAGAACAGAATAACGTTTTTCATTTGAGCAAATTTTAATTCAATTGGATTATCTCTTCAAAATTACACGATTTTGCCGGTTTTCCATATTGCATTTTGCTTTCAGCAACAGGTTATGTTTATATTTTGTGAAAAGCAGTTTATCGGTTTGAGAATGCAGGCCGGAAGCAAAAAGTTTAAAATTAGTGACTTAACCAAAAACTGCTCGTCTGCAGGTACTGAAGTTAGAATTAAATAGCCGGATCGGCTTAACGAGTGAAAAATATAATACTATCTTTAAGTCGAAATAGAAGGTTAAATTGCATAGATATGACGCTGAAAGTAGCTATTATAGACGACGAAAAACATGCTGTTGAAACCCTCATGTTCGACATAAAAGAGTATAGTTCCGATGATGTGGAATTTGTGTTCACAACCACGAGTCCGGTGGAAGGCGCCAAACTGTTGCGTTCGGAAAAACCCGATTTGCTTTTTCTTGATGTGAACATGCCCGGCTTGTCGGGTCTCGACCTGGTTGAACTGATTCACGACCTTCCCACCAGCGTTATTTTCACCACAGCGCATGCAGAATATGCAGTAAAAGCCGTGGAAACCATGGCCAGCGGCTATTTGCTTAAACCGGTTAATCCAGATGAATTACAACGGATAATTGAAAAAGTTAAAGCGGAAAAAAAGACTAAAATTGCTGAACAACCCATGAATGGAAAAATTCCGGTACCCGATGTTGACGGAATAGAGCTGGTGCCCTGGAATGAAATCATTTATTGCAAATCAGACAGCAATTACTGCGAACTGAATCTCACCGGAAGCCGAAAAATAGTTGCAAGTAAAACCCTCAAATACTTTGAATCCAATCTGCCATCAACACAATTCATCAGAATTCACAAATCATACCTGATAAACCTCCAGCACATAAAAAAATACCTGAAACGCGAAGGCGGCGAGCTGCTGATGTCCAATGGCAAAGTTGTGCCGGTTTCGCGAACCAGCCGCGATGAAATACTGAAACGTATTCAGTAAATTACGAATCCCACAAACAGTTTGGCAATCCGAAAAAAGCCAAAACTCGGTCAAAATATCTTTTCACACTTAAATAAGTTCCATTCACTCATTCCCGGTTGCGAGGAATTAATGGCTTGAATACCTTTGAGAAACATTAAGGTATTTAACTCTTAATGTCTGTAAAATTTATTTGAATAATAATTTTTAAAAAAACGTGAATGAAAAAGGTTTCATTTTTAACAATTCTGGTTGCAACGCTCATTTCCGCTCAGGCACAAATATTCAGCGGAAAAGTTGCTGGCCATGATAAAGGCGAAATGGACGTGGTGCTCACCATGTTCGGTTTCGAAAAGCTGGTGAAAATTGGCACCCTTAGCGCTGACGGAACGCTGGAAATCGATCTTTCTGAAGATCCCACCGGCATGCTTACCGACGAAGACCGCGAGTTTTACATCGACAGGCTGGTGTATGGCTTCCAGTATGTGTGCGGTAATCCCGACGATTTTCCGGAAGGCGAACCCAAAATTGCCCGCGATGCCGGATTTATTGCTTTATGGGCAAACGATACCTGGGCCGGCACGCTCTTCCCGGTTACCGATGAAAAACTGCGGTTGTGGATGGAAGACGACGGTTATAACGATGCCGTAGAAGCTTCGTTTTACAAAGTTTTGCTGGTTACCGAAGATGTGGAATTAACAAAACAATGTAACAATTACGACTATTACGATGAAAAGGATGTGGAAGTAAATCTGGATTACGACATCCGGCTGAAGAAAGGTTTAAATCTGGTGGAATACCAGATACAATCTGTTTTTAAAACCGATCCCGATGTGAGGGCTGCATTCCCGACAAAAGTAAAAATGACCAATCATGCTGAAAATCCTCCGATCATTTGGATGGCAAATTATTTTTATTAACAAAAGATTTTAAATAATAATTGTATGAATATGAAGAATCTAAATGTTTTTTTTGGAATAAACGTAAAACCGTTTTCTCTGTTATTCCTGTTTTTGTTACTGGCCGTTTTTTTTGCCGGATGCAGTAAAGATGAAACCCCGGAAGAAGAAACCGGAAGTTACTTTATGAAAGCTAAGATTG
>CAZCPH010000432.1:0-3353 GCA_964500105.1 uncultured Mariniphaga sp.
AGTTTTTTTGCCGAGCGCTCAATAATTTCGGCAATTTCAGGATAATATTCGTCGCCAAAAGTTCGGCACCAGATGGTGGTATAAACAATAAACAAACTGATGGAATAGTAGTTATAAGTTTGCTCGAGGTACCAGCCATTTCCCGAATGATACGATGCTACCCACAGCAAATGGCTTTTCAGCAGTTCGTCATCAACTTCGTAGCCGTATTTCTTCAGAAAAGAAAGTGTTACCACATTAAAAATCCGCCAGTTATTCTGGGTGGTGCGGTGGTGCGCCCATTTTGATATGGTGACAACCATTTCACTTTTCTGCTCTTCAGTATAAGTTTCCCAAAGCGTTTCGGGCATCAGCAGCAATGTTTTGAACAAACCGCCAAATTCGCAGGTAAACTGGTAGGTTGAATCGGGCAGATCTTCGGGTAAAGGCAGAGAATTCGGGTGGCCCGGAGTTAGCGCACGATACAATTGCAAACTGTAATAATCACGCAGCTTAATCCCTTTAATTTCCACTTCCGGATCAACATGAATGAGGGGTCCGGCAAGCGTGAAGGTACGTTCCAGCGCTTCAAACTCCAGCGATCGCCAGCGCCAGTCAGGATCATCGGGTTGCGGATAGGTTTTCCCCGGAACCGGTGGAAAAGTTAACGGATCGTCTATGGAACTGATATGGGTGAACGCCCTTTCGAGCAGGTATTTGGCCATTTCAATGTAGTGCCTGCGGTTCATTCCTGTCAACGGACTTAAATTGAAATCAGGATTTTCAACTTCGAATGCTTTTTTCATTGTGCTGCTTATTCAGTTTCTGTATTACAAAGGTTACAAATGAAACCGAATTTTTCCTCATCTGAATTTAACAAGTCCTAATACTATTTTTGCAAAATTACGGATTACACCAAACGGAAAACATCCGATTTTATGAGATCAAACAAAAAGACGTGCTGAAAACGCGAATGAAAGGTGTGGTTCATTATTTTATTGGGAAGATTGTAATTTCTTACTCCCCGCAAACGGTCTGTAGTAATAAGCAACCAGTAGTAATTCAGCCGCTGTTTCTGATAGTGTCTCAGTTTTTCGTCTTTTTTGTGAATTGCTTCCCGGATATCTGCTACAACATCTTCTGAAATTCCAAGATTGTTGGAGCGCTCCCAAACAGATACCTGCAGTCCGGGGTGATGAACAACCAAAAGAGCTTCCAGTCCCTCCGGCAAAGCTTCGCCTGAAACAGTTTCCCTGAAAAATGACAGATGACTCCTGCCTTCAGTAGCTTTACGGATGGTGCTTACCAGTTGCGCTGATACTGAAAGTTCCCGCTCTTCAGCAACCTTCTTCTGTTCAGAAAAAAGAACTTTTACAAAAAGTTTAAGCGGCGAAGTGCCTTCAAAAAGCTCTTTTGCCGATTCAATGATTCTCTCCCCGGAACTGTTTTTTGAAAGTTCAGCCTCATCGGGTTCCCGGGCATTCAACGGATTTAACCGGGTAAGTTCAATGCCCAGGTTGTTTCTGCTTTTCAGGGTAAAAATAAAATCAGGCGATTCCGAAGGAATTAGTTTTCTCCCGGGAAAACCGGGATAACATTCCCTGAAATAGTTCATGATCAGAACCTCCAGTTGCTTCTTCTCAGGCTGCATAAAACCAAATTTTCCGAAATTTAAAAAGAATATTTGGTATGAAGCCAACAAAAAAAGCTACCTGTTTCCAGATAGCTTTTTTAAATTGAACCGGAGGTTTTTCACTCCTGTCCAACAAAAAATAAAATTTTGCTCCTTAACCGTCCAGCGCAAAACGCTCGAAACCGGTTACTTTCAAATCTTTATCGTATTGTGCAAGATAATCTTTAACGGTAATTTTTCCGTCTTTAATGAACGCCTGGTTCAGCAGAGTAACCTCTTTGTACCATTTTTGAAGCGCGCCTTGTGCAATTTTATCGAGCATTGCTTCGGGTTTACCTTCCTGACGGAATTTTTCCCTGGCAATTTCCAGCTCTTTGTTAATCACTTCCTGCGGAATGGTATCGGTATCTACAGAAACCGGCGACATGGCCGCTACCTGCATGGCAATATCTTTTGCAACCTGCTCATCAACTCCGGCTTTACTGAAACCAACCAAAGTGGCCAGTTTATTTCCCGGGTGAATGTAGCTAACCACTGTTTCGGCTTCAATTTTTCCGTAATAGGAAAGATCGAGTTTTTCACCAATAACACCTGTTTGTTCAGTTACCTGAGCTTCGATGGTTCTGCCATCAAGATCGAGGCTTTTCAGAGCATCCAGATTCTCCGGTTTCTGATTCAGTGCTACTTTCAGTATATTGTCTGCAAAAGCTACAAAGTTTTCATTTTTAGCCACAAAATCGGTTTCGCAGTTTAACACCACGACTGCACCTGTTTTTTTATCTTCGGTTGTGTTGGCCAGAACGGCACCTTCGGTAGCATCTCTGTCGGCACGTTTGCTGGCAACCAATTTTCCTCTTTCGCGGATGATTTCGAGGGCTCTGTCGAAATTGCCATCAGCTTCGGCCAGGGCATTTTTGCAATCCATCATCCCTGCTCCGGTTACTTTCCTCAGTTTTACTACGTCTGCTGTTGTAAATGACATAAAACTTATTTTTTAATATTCTTATTCTTGACTATTCTTCTTCGTCTCCGGCATCATCTTCATTGTCGCTGATGTCTTCATCGTCGTCCGATACTTCGTCATCTGCCGGTACGGGTTCAGGAGTTTTCTCCTTTTTAATTTTTCTCCGGCTTTTTTTCTTCGGAGCTTCGTCGTCGTCTTTTTTCTCCGCTTTCCGTTCATTCAAACCTTCGCGAACAGCTTCAACCATAGCTCCAACAATTAATTTGATGGACTGTGAAGCATCGTCGTTGGCCGGAATAACGAAATCAATTCCTTCGGGATTCGAGTTGGTATCCACAATGGCAAATACAGGAATTCCCAAACGTTGAGCTTCGCGAACAGCAATTTTTTCCTTCATCACGTCAACAATGAACAATGCTGCGGGCAAGCGGCTAAGGTCTGCAATACTTCCCAGAATTTTCTCCAGTTTCGCCCGTTGACGACCGATCTGCAGTTTTTCTCTTTTGGAGAGGTTATCCCAGCTGGGATCTTTAGCCAGCTTGTCAATGGAAATCATCTTCTTTACTGCTTTCCTGATCGTAGGAAAGTTGGTAAGCATACCACCGGGCCAGCGTTCTGTAACATAAGGCATTCCAACGCTTTTTACCAGGTCGGCAACCAGCTCTTTTGCCTGCTTTTTGGTGGCCACAAACAGAACTTTTCTTCCTGACTTGGCAATCTGCTTCATGGCAGCTGCCGCTTCATCTATTTTTACAATTGTTTTTTGTAAATCGATGA
>CAZCPH010000433.1:0-3340 GCA_964500105.1 uncultured Mariniphaga sp.
GTGGTGGTATTTACGTTGCCTTCGGGAATTAAAAAGCTGGAAAAGTTTTTCAGATAACCGGAACATAATCGTTTAGCCAAAAAATGAACGTAAAAATAATTTTCAGGGTACTGGGTTTATTGCTTCTGATTGAAGGTGTTGCCATGTTGCTGGCATTGGGTGTATCCATCATCTACAGGGAATACGATCAGTCTGCCTTTTTAATTTCATCGGGAATAAACATTTTGCTGGGAGGAATCATCTTTTTTCTGACCCGAAATGCTAAACGTGATATCGGACGGCGCGAAGGGTATATTATTGTGTCGCTTGTCTGGATTGTTTTTTCTTTCTTTGGGAGTCTGCCTTATGTTATTAGTGGTTCGATTCCAAATTTCACAAATGCTTATTTTGAAACCATTTCAGGTTTTACCACAACCGGTTCATCCATATTGGCCGATATTGAAGCACTTCCACACGGAATTTTGTTCTGGAGAAGTATTACACAGTGGTTGGGCGGTATGGGAATTATAGTTTTGTCGCTGGCCATTTTGCCGGTTTTTGGCATTGGTGGGATGCAGCTTTTTATGGCCGAAGTTCCGGGACCAACTCCCGACAGGATCAGTCCCCGTATCAGACAAACTGCTAAAACCCTTTGGGGAATTTATCTGATTTTTCCTTTTGCAGAAACTATTCTACTGTGGATAGCAGGTATGGACCTTTTCGATGCTGTTTGTCATTCGTTTACAACCATGGCAACTGGTGGTTTTTCAACTAAACAGGCAAGTGTTGCACATTGGTCATCTCCTGCAATTCAGTACATTATTGTTGTATTTATGTTTTTGGCTGGAACAAATTTTACCCTCTCATACCTGGCAATAAAGGGAAAATTTCGCAGGGTAGTTAGGGATGAGGAATTTAAATACTACGGATTGTTTGTTTTAATTTTTACCGGTTTTATTTTTACAGGGCTGTTGGTTTCTGAAAATTCAGGTGTGGAAAAAGCTTTCAGGGATTCAATTTTTCAGGTAGTTTCCATAATAACCACAACTGGTTTTGCAACAGCCGATTATTTGTTGTGGCCACCCATTTTAACGGTCATTATTTTTGCATTGTTTTTCTTTGGTGGTTCAGCAGGTTCTACAGGTGGCGGAATTAAAATTATGCGTATTGTTTTGCTTTTAAAGAACAGTTATTACGAACTTCGGCGAATGGTGCATCCGCAGGCAATAATTCCTGTAAAATTTAACAAACATTCTGTTGACTCAAAAATTATTACGAATGTGCTGGCATTTTTTATGTTCTATTTTGTGATTTTCGGATTTAGCACAGTCATTTTTTCTCTGATTGAACCCGATATGGAGTCGGCAATGGGAGCTGTTGCCACATCGTTGGGTAATATTGGCCCGGGATTGGGCAATGTTGGTCCTGCTGAAAATTTTCTGCACATAAAACCAGAAGGGAAATGGTTTTTATCTTTTTTAATGCTTTTGGGGCGACTTGAGTTGTTTACCGTTTTGGTACTGTTTTCGCCCTCATTCTGGAAAGGATGATGCAGAAATTGGAAAAGCCAGAATTCAATTTTCCAAAATACCTTTGCCTTCCCGGATAATTTCAAGAGTATCTCCGGTACAATCAATTACTGTTGATGGAATTAATTCGCCATACCCGCCGTCTATAACAATATCCGCAATGTCCTGGTATTTTTCGTAAATCAGTTCAGGATCTGTTGTGTATTCAACAATCTCATCTTCATCTCTGATGGAGGTCGATAGAATTGGGTTTCCCAGTTCATATACAATTTCGCGGATGATATTATTGTCGGGAACCCTGATTCCGACGGTTTTCTTTTTTCCTTTAAAATATCTTGGAACGTTGTTGTTGGCATCCAGAATAAAGGTAAACGGCCCGGGCAGGTTCTTTTTCATCAGCTTGAAAACCGTATTCGAAATGGGTTTGGTATAGTCTGACAAATGGCTCAAATCGCTGCAAATAAAAGAGAAGTTTGACTTTTCGATGTTAATCCCCTTGAAACGTGCCACTTTCTCTACGGCTTTGGCGTTGGTAATATCGCAACCCAGTCCGTAAACCGTGTCGGTGGGATAAATGATGATTCCACCGTCGCGCAGAATATCCACAACCTTCCGGATATCGCGGGGATTTGGGTTTTCGTTGTAAAGCCGTATAAGCATCTTTTTAATTTTAGGCGTGTAAAATTACCATTTTCGTTTTATATTCCGTTATTTCTGAACAATTTTGCAGAATGAATGTGCAATTAAAACAAACGAACGACGGGTCGGCAACGCTTTTTGTTTCCGAAATGAATGAACAGTATCATTCGCTAAACGGCGCTCTGACCGAGTCGAATCATGTTTTTCTGGAAAACGGTTTTGTTTTTCACAAGACTTCCCATCCCGTTGTTTTTGAAGTGGGTTTTGGAACAGGTTTAAACTGTCTGCTTACAGCAAATCAGGCCCAACTGCAGCAAAGGCCAACCTGTTTTATAACCATTGAAAAGTTTCCGCTCAGCAGGCAAATACTGAACCAGTTGGATTACGGGAGCCTGATTCCCGGAAATGGCGTTCAGTTGTTTAATGCGATTCACGAAAGTGAATGGAATATTCCTGTTGAGATTTCGCCCTGGTTTACTTTATTGAAGCTAAAAGACGATTTTACCCGGCTGGAGTGGAATTTACCTCGGAAATGTGACATTATTTATTTTGATGCATTTGGTCCGGACAAACAACCGGAAATGTGGACAGAAGAGGTTTTTATCAGACTGTTTGAAAATTGCCAGGAAGGAGGGGTGCTGGTTACCTACAGCGCAAAAGGAGAAGTCCGCCGCCGTTTGATAGCTGCTGGTTTTAAAGCAGAAAGACTTCCGGGGCCTCCCGGTAAAAAGGAAATGTTGAGGGCAATAAAAATGGTTTCAGAAATTTAATTGCGGAAAAATTACGTTATCTTCGCACCTTTTAATAAAAGAAGAACAAAAAGAATGACAGAAAAGAAATTGACCGGCGAATTGGAACGGTTCAGTTATGCACTGGGAATGAGTGTTGCTTCCAATCTCATTAAGTCTGGTGTAAAAACAATCAATCCGGAAGCATTTGTTAAAGCAATTAATGACACGTTTGTTGGAGAAATGCCTGAAATGATGCCCGATGAAGCCAACAAAATCCTTGAAAGTTTTATGGAGAAGGCAAATCAGGGTGAAGCGAAAGAAAATCTGGAATCAGGTCTTGAATTTCTGGCAAAAAACAGATCAAAAAAAGATGTGGTCGAACTTCCAAGCGGATTACAGTATCAGGTATTAAAAGATGGAGAAGGTGATTTGCCGTCGTTGACCGATGAGGTGAAATGCCAT
>CAZCPH010000434.1:0-3328 GCA_964500105.1 uncultured Mariniphaga sp.
AAGAACCTGCTGCCGGTAACAGGAGGTACAAAATGAAACAGGTTTGTTTTTTCGAGAATGGATTTGGTATGCGCGGTACAGTCGGTCAGAAACATACGTCGGTTGCAAAGCTGAAATGCTTTCAGAAGCACCGGAATTCCCAGCTTCCTGCCCTTTTCGGGATGAACCCACCAGCCCGAGTTGGAAAAAACAGGATCTTCGGCCCCCGGTGCTGTATGAGGCAAGATGCCGGCAAATGCAAGTAAAGTGTTGTTTTCTGCAGCAAATACAAGAGCAACATCGTCGGGCCTGGCGTTCGGGTTCTTAAATTGCGAAACAGCCCGCAAAGGCGTAACGGGACTGGGCTCCAGAAGGGCAAACTCCTCACTCCGGACAAAATCAGGCAGGTCTCCAACCGTAATTGTTCTGATGTTCATGCATTCATTTTAGAAAATATATAGTCCACCATACCGGCAACATCTCTGATTTCGATAATCTCAAACAGATTGAACTTCAGATTGAAAGATTTTTCCAGTTCCTGAATAAGTATAATGTGGTTGAGTGAATCCCACGCCCGAATGTCGTCGGCTGTTGTTTGTTCGTTAATAGGTTCGGCGTCACCGAAAACCTTTTGAAATGTGGCCAGAGTTTTTGAAACCGTTTCTTCGTGCGTCATCATATTCCTTTTTTCCAAAAAATTATCAGTTTTCCTTCTGTTGAAAATCCAACTCGCTGATACAAAGGTACAGCCTTTTGAACCGCCTGCAAAACCAGTTCTTCAGAATTCTTCAGGTAGTAACCCATCACCTGCCGGATTAATGCAGTGGCAAAACCCCGTCCTCTGTATGCCGAGTTGGTGGCAATAAAGTAGAGGCCTGTAGTTTGGTTATCTGAAAATGTCTGGAGTCCGCTTACGAGTTTGCCATTTGCAAATAACCCGTAAAAACCGAAACCCTCTTTCACATTCAATTCTTTTGTTAGCGAAGCTGAAAGGGGTGCATTTTGTACAAACTCAGCGTTCACCAGAGCAGTGAATTCCTCAAGTTCAGCATCGCCATGCAGTTTTCTGAATTCTGTCTTCTCTAATTGTTGTTCTATCGGATTTTGTGGCAATAACTGAGGAAAAGTATGCATCAAAGTCCAGAATTTCACCGGATAAATTTCATTCTCACGCAGATAATCCAGTTCCTGATCGCCAAACAACGCTGCATTACAAACTGCAAATGCAGGAAGTTTCCGGTTCACCGTTTCAGTTAAAACCTGACTAAGCTCCTGCGCAGCATTTCCCTGAAAATCAATATCAAAAACCAATTGCGGCCAGCTGTTTTCAACTCCGCTAACTACCGAAAACTGTGCCATTTTTGTGAATGAAGCAGATAAACAGGAACCAGCTTCGCGGTAAAATCCGAAAAGATTATTCACATTTTTAATCATGGTTTTGTATGGATAAAAAATACGCTGCAAGTTTCTTTTTATCTGTTTTCCCTGAACGATTTTGCGGGAATTCAGACAATCCAACTATTTTCTCCGGAATTTTATACGAAGGAAAATACAAGCTCATTTCTTCCTTGATTTCCTTTCCGTTTCCGCTGTAGTTTTCGATAAACACCACAAGTTGTTTCAAACCATCCGATTTATCGGCTGCAATGGCTGCCACGTTTCCTGCACCGGGCGCAAACTTTCTGACCGCGTTTTCAATTTCAACCAAATCGATTCGGTATCCGTTAATTTTCACCTGATCGTTCAGCCTGCCCAGAAAATAAAGTAACCCGTCATTTTCAAGACAAACTTTGTCGCCAGAGGGATAAAACTTTTGGTTTTTGCTGTTCAACTTCATTGTTTTAAATGGTTGGCTCTCAGCAAACCAGTACCCAGTCATCATCTGTTGTCCGCTTATATACAATTCTCCAACATTCCTCTCTTTACCCGAAATTGGTTGAATAAAAATTTCAACGTTCTTAAAAGGTTTCCCGATGCTGACAATGTTATTTTTCTCCTTAATGGGTTCACCGGGCATACATTTATATATGGTTGCGGTAACCGATGTCTCAGTTGGCCCGTAACCGTTCGATACTTCTGCATTTGGCACGCACAATCGCCAGGCAGCGAGTAAATCGGCCGGCAATGCCTCTCCGCCAAAATGAAAATGCCTGATGTGAGGCAGGTTGAGCAACGAAAAAAACGGACGCAAACAGGCAACAAGTGTTGGCGTGGATTTTACCCAGGTAACCGGTTTTTCTGAAAGAATTCTGGCTACGGCAAAAGGTTTAAACGTTTGATGCGGCACAGAGTAAACCGTGGCTCCCAAAAGGAAAGGAATCAAATAGCCTGTAAATGCCGCATCTGCAGTTAATTCATAGGTTTGCAGAAACCTGTCACCGGCATTCAGCTCCGGATAATTTTCCAGATACCCTTCAACAAAAGCAGTCAGATTTTTTAGGTTGATGGGCACATTTTTAGGTGTTCCGGTACTTCCGGAAGTGTTCAAAACATATAATGTGTGATGGCCTTCCCATGAAAAAACCGGACGGCTTTCTTCTGAAACCAATCCTTTACTGCTCAGTACTTCTGCTCCTTCAAACTGAACAGGATTGTCATTTTCAACCGGTTCAACAATATATTTCAGCTGAAATTTCCGGATGAGTTCCTGGTTGGCCAACGCCGGCGTTTCGGGATTTAACGGCACAAAAATGCCGCCTGAAAACCAAATGGCAAAAACGGCAGCATAGGTTTCAACATTTTCATGACACAGCACTCCAACAGGCATTTGAGATTTAAAACCGGGCTGCGATTCAAGCAGCTGTCTGCTCCCGTTTACATGTTGCAGAAATTCGCGGTAAGAATAGCTCTCATCCTGTAAACAAAATGCTTCCCTTTCGCTGTTAGCGCAAAATGCTTCAAAATATTTCTGAATCAGATTCATCTGCTGCTATCAATCATCAGTTTAATGTTTCACCACTGCCTTGCCCATCCATTTTCGCAATTCAAAATAAACAAACTCGCCTTTCAGGTTTCGTACAAAATCTCCCGGCTGTTCCACCGGATAGCGCTGATAATGAAATTCAAACATATCATGTTTCACACCAGCTGTTCCAAAAGTTATGTCGCAAATATGCTTATTTTTAATGGTTTCCAAAACCGATACCGGTACGCCGTCGTCGGTAAATGGAAAGGAAAAAGCTTTTATTGCCGGTTTCACCAACTTTTCCAGATGAGCCATGCTTTCTTTAACCTCATCAATTTGTGCAGCTTCTGATAATTTCCAGAACTCAGGATGACGATGACTGTGTGCGCCAATGGTAAATCCGTCTGTAGCCAGGCTTTTTATCTGTTCACTGCTTAAATAAGG
>CAZCPH010000435.1:0-3315 GCA_964500105.1 uncultured Mariniphaga sp.
ACGGCAACCGACTGCATACGTCCCTGAGGATAAATGGTTCCCTGCACAATGAGCATGGGTTCCATTTCGCCACGGGTAATTTCTTCCCGAAACACTTCCGGGACAGATGAATGACTCTCAGCAAGGGTAAAGGGGTCAAAAGGATCGTAGTTTTCGTGCCAATACTGTCCGCCGCCAATTTCCCAGTTGGTCATATCTGTTTTTGCCTGGTGGTCCCAGCCTACCATAACTCCTTTCATCCAGATAATAACCACAAAGGAAAACGACAGCACAATCACATTGAGCCAGGTGCGCAGACCGGCACCAATGAGGTTGCGGTATGCGAGCATTATAGCAGTTTTCATATTAAATCAATTTTTTACTTTTCACTGTTCACTTCCTTCCCATTCACCAACTCATCCTTATCCACTTTCCCGTCGAGCAGATAAATTTTCCGGCGGAGGTATCCAATCACTTTTTCATCGTGGGTGGCAAACAAAAACGTGGTTGTCAGTTCTCTGTTCAGGGTTTCCATGGTTTTCAGAATGTGATGCGAGTTGGCTGCATCGAGGTTGGCTGTTGGTTCGTCGGCCAAAACCAGCAAAGGTTTTTTTACCATGGCGCGTGCAATGGCCACACGCTGACATTCGCCCCCCGACAATTGCGGAGGTTTCGATTTCACTTTGTCGGTAAGACCTACCCACTCCAGCGCATCCATCACCATTTTTTTTCGCTCCGATGCTGTTTTTTTCAACAAAAGCAAAGGAAACTCCACATTCTCGAAAACGGTATGCACCGCCAACAGATTGTAACTCTGAAAAATAAATCCCAGCTTCTCTTTACGCAACTGCGCCGCCTGTTTGGCCGTCAGCTTTCCGATGGAGTGATCCAAAACCCAGGCTTCGCCTGTTGTTGGCGAATCGAGTGAGCCTACAATATTGAGCAGAGTGGTTTTCCCGGAGCCGCTGGGGCCAATCAAACCGGTAAATTCGCCCTTCCCCAGCGACAGATTAATTCGGCGCAATGCTGTAAACTGCGTTTTTCCCATGGGAAACGATTTGGTGAGGTCTTGAATCCGAATGATTGAATTGTTTTCCATTTTAATTCATTTATAATGCTTTAAGAACTTTTTTAGTGGTTAAAAACAAGCATAATCTGAATTCCGGTTCCTGCAAACAGATTTTCAGTTGCCCGTTGTGTCGGGATGTAATAATTTTTGGGATTCCAGTATCCCATAACAAAAAAGGTTGTGTGGTTAAACTGCTTTTGCCAGTTTATAAAATTGTAAGCCGATTGGTTTTTCCAGTCAAAATAGAGCAAGTAGCTCAAATTATCGAAAATACCTGCCGGGTATGATGCGCTTAATAGGGAAAAAGTTGTGGTTTCTTTGAATTCCAGTGCTTTTTCATCGAATGCAGCAAAAAGCTGCTCATAAATTACAGTAAGGCCATTCCCCACCCCAAACGTGTAATCAACACCCAAATTAAGCAATTCCTGATTGGTAAACATTCCCACATTTTCTGTGAGGTGTTTCCACGAAGCTTCAATCCAAAGTCCAACTTCCCAATCGAATTTGGCATCGAAGCCAAAGCGATGTTCCGGGATCTTTTCAAACCGGGTTTCTGTTTCTGCCAAAATCCTGCTGTTGGCAACCCTGTGGTGATAAGATAAAGCAGCTTCGCCGGTACTGACAGGGTACTGAAAACGACCTCCAATTTCGGGCACGTTGCGGTTGGTTTCAATCATTTCCCAGCCTTTGGGATTTTTATTTCCGTACAATGTCCAGAGCCAAATATTGGCATTGTTCAGAAAATAATAACGGCCCAGCAACCCCCAAACGCCGTCGGTAAGCTGCAGCGGGTCGCGCGGATCTACCTGGTCGAACCACATGAGCGGGCGCAAAATGGAGGCCGAACCGAAATTGATTTTCTGAAGGCCAGCCCGAAGTTCAAACTGATTGGTGGAAAAACGCGTCCAAACACGGTAAGGTTTTACATTTCCGTTGGAACTTGAGTTGTTAAAATCTTTCAGCCCAAAATTCCCGTAAATATTGGCAGAGGCTTCAAAATCAAGCAAATTTGCGGCGCCAACCGGAAAGGAACCATTCAGTTGCGGAATGTATCGGCCACCGTTCCACCAGGGAAAATCGTTATTGGCATTGTAATGGGTGTAAACCGACAATTGCCCTTTAAAATTAAACGTTTCTTGTGAATGGCTTTTTACAAAAAGAAAAAGCAACACAATAAGCGACCCTATCAGCCTTAACTTTTTCATTTGGATCGTGGTGAAATTCCGTAAGCAACAAAGCGTGCAAATTCCAGAATTAAATCCTGCGGGGTGTTATAAAATTGCACCAATTCCTCGTCTTGCAATATTTCAACCAGTTTAAAAGAAACTTTCAGAAAGAATTCCGGATTAAAATCTTTTCGAAAAATGCCTTTTTCCTGTGCCGTTTGGTAATCTTTCAGTAAACTGTTCCATGCTTTTTTGGTTGTTTGCTCTACAAATTGTTGCAACTCTTTTTCTGAACCGAGATAAAAGTCGTTTAAAAACTCCTTGCTGATGTTGTTTGTGGTTTCAGCTTTAAACAAAATCAGCTTTTCAATTTTCTCTTCCGCCGAAATATTTTCCAGAATCAGATTTTTAAATTGTACCTGCCCTTCCTCAACTACATTTAAAAATACTGTTTTGGCCAATTCAGTTTTGTTGGGAAAATATTTGTAAAAGGTCATTTTACTCACGCCGGCCTTTTCGCATATTTCCTGAATTGAAACCCTTCGGAAACCGTGTTTCCAAAACAGCTCGCGCGCAGTTTCAATAACGTCCAGGTACTTTTTGCTTTTTACTTTTTTCATATTAATATACGAATTTCATAAAAACTTTACGAAGTTATATAATTTTTACAAATATCGTAAACTTTTTTTGTAAATAAATTCGATTGATTGAAAAGTTTAAAAAAGTTACCCTCTGAACACAAAGGCTTCGTATGTAAAAAGCTCGGCATTTTTCCATCCATCCCAGCCCAAACCGGCTTTGTCGCGGGAACAATGCCCAAGAAAATCTTCCAGGCTCCATCCGGTTTTTTTTGCTACCTGAGGCAGGAATGTACCGGAATTCAATCCTTTTTTGATGTAGATGCCATGTTTCCCCAGTTCAATTTCGTCGATTGATTTGATTTTTTTTAGCGGAGACAAAACGGATATTTCCAGTTCCAAATCGTCCAGTTCATCCGGATGCAGATTTTCAAACCGGTAATCGCAGGCTGCAGAAACGGCCATGCATTGCACCAGGTCGTTCAGAATTTCGTCTTTGGCAAAATTTCCAATACAACCGCGC
>CAZCPH010000436.1:0-3311 GCA_964500105.1 uncultured Mariniphaga sp.
TATTGAAGGTGGCGGAATTAAGATATTTGTTCTTGTCAGAGAAATTGTCGGACTACAATTATTTATTTCAATTGTTGAATCATTTATTTGTGATGCGTAAACTATCCATTGTCCAGGTTCTTTTGGAATTTCGGAACACATTCCTGTTATACATCCATTAATTATATCATGCTGATAGTCTCCTTTGAAAAGTTCATTGATTTTGAACTGATAAGCTTTAATAAATGGCTCATCGTATTCGTATGCGATTAATTCTCCAGTAAAAATTAAGTCCGAACTGAGAATCGCTTTATGAACAGTACTGTCCCGTTCTTCTTTTGGGCATCTACATGCATCACAATTTATATAAAACAGTATTCCGATTAATAGTAAAATAACTCTCATTAAATGGGATTTTATGTTTATTGCTAACGTTTGCGAAATCCGTTAAGCCAAATTATTTCGCTGTTATCAGGTTGGGATTCACCACCAATTTGGGTGTGGTACCCCACTTTTCTGCTAAAATCATTTTCAGATTGATGTTCTTTTTTCGGTGATATTTTCCAGTGGTTATTCATAGATGTTGGTTTTGAAGGTTTAAAAATAGGAATCTTTTGTTACAAAAACACCCCGGCAAAAAAGAAATTGGCGTTTTTTTTTCGCCCGGGTCTCAAAAACCCTCAAAAACAGTTAAACTACTGGTTCACAATATCTACCAACGACTGCAGACAGGTCTTTGATCGCAGTTTATGATATGCCCACAAAAGGTGGGTTTGAAAGTACGGTCTCAACAAGTGTTTCATTTTTCCAACCATCGTAAGGCTTATTAAGCATATTCCCCCTTATAACAGATGGTTCATCTAACCCATGCAACATTAAATTAGTTGTACAAAGCAACTGTGGTAATTTATTTTTCTCATTTACATTTTTTCTATTAATTCTGCTTTCAACCAATTAAAAGCCTCGTTTTGATTGTATTTAATTTCTGGTCTCAGCAAAGCTTCCATGTCACCGGTAAACACAGCACTGTTTTCTTTCTCTTCCATGTTAAGCAGGAATTCTTTTTTACCGGGCGGTCTTTTCCCTGTTGCAAACGAGATATATTCATTAAAACAATTTATGATTTGCTCATAGTCCAAATTCATATTTTGCCGTAAATAATACAGATCAAATAAATCACGGCCTTTGCTTCGCTGATAAAGTGCTCTGAGTTTGGTTCCTAAAAGTTCATTTATATTGTACGTTCTTATTTCTGCTTTACCAGAAAACCATTCATTTTCAACTTCAAAAGGAAAATCAATCCAATCCAATACATTGAAGTGTTCTTTGCAATTGATTTCCAATTTCAAACGCATCCGTATTTCTTCATATTCTGATGTGAAACGATATAACGCTTTTGCTCCATGTCCACGTACTTGTGTAGCTCTTTTCTCTTCGAAAAAGTTAATAACCTCATTTAACCTCTCCATTATGGGTTTTATTGGACCGGGCTTAATTTGAACCAGGTCGATATCCTCAGAATATCTTGCAGCAGGATTAAGATATAATTTGTGTAAAGCTGTACCTCCTCTGAAAGCAAGATTTTCTCTTAGAAACCCATCGGAAAAGATTTCTACCAAAGTTCTGGAGATAATCAAATCCTGTTCCACTTGTGCAAATTCTTTCCATGGAGCATGTTGTTGCCATTTTGCTATAAAAGGTCTTGGTATCATAAATCACTTTCTAATTTTGTGTTTACAGCCACTTTCCACCTATTATTTACTGCCCCCGGTTTTTCAAATGACTTTGGGCTAAGCAAAACCGGAAAAAAACTTGTTGTTTTTAAATTCATGAAAATTATTTCCTGAAGATTTTCTTTAATCCCAAGTTCTTCCAACAAAAAGCCAAATCTTTGTAATGTACTTTTATTGGGATACCAACTTAAAAGTTCGACTAAATCCGATTCATTTAATTCTTCTGACAATTCTTCAATAACAGCAAGCATTCTGTTTATTCCACCTAACTTTGTTTGATAATGAATTAAGTCAGCAATTGTCAGGGCAGGACTTGACACCTTATATGGGCCAGCGTCAGATTTCCTAGTTTGGATATTTTTGTCTGACCAGTTACTAGTTGTAAAAAAGCGAATATCAATTGTGTTTTTTGAAATATCGTTAAATTTAGGTTTCTCTGTTATTACATAGTCTCTATGAACTTGCTGGTGGCTTGCACCGTAAAGTTTTGCTGCTGAAAAAAGAGCAACGTAATAATTCCTGTCTAAATGTTTGAAAAGTTTCTCGCAATAAAGCTGAATCGGCAACTTTTGTGCCGATGAATATCTTGGTGTTATAATAATATAAAAGCCTTTTCTAAGGTTTACGATTTCTTTTTTGGAAATCAGTCGAGATACTTCACTTTTTATAGATGTTTCACTTTTATGAATATTTGCAATTAATTCATCTAAGGAGAATGAATATTCCTCGTAGGATAACAATTGTTTTATGTAACTTGAAACTGTCAACTTTAGTAGAATTTAGACAAAGATACTTAAATTCGATAATATTCTCGAATTATTACTAATTTCTTTTGTTCTGAGATAACAAAAATCTGGTTCTTTTACAATCCAGGAAATTGCCCGCAGGTTAGAATTTGTAAATGCACCAAAAGTACGTTGGCTTTCTTCTTTTTAGCATGAAACCTAACGTCTGTTTTCTAAAGGGAACCGTTCTCCCATAGGGATACTTCCGTAGGAATCGCTTTGCGGCTTCGGTGTTTTTCGGAGAGAACGGTTCCTTTTCTCTCCACGAAAGTCACCAGCTCAATATCAAATCATTATTTCATCAGGTTCTCATCGCGGATAATCATCAGGATGGCCGAGTGCGGGAGGATGATGTATTTTTCGTTGTTGAATTCGATTTCGAAACCGCTTTTGTTGAGGTAAACCGCCAGGTCGCCCCTGTGTGCCTGCAACGGAACATATCGCACATTGTCCTGTTTTTGTTTCCAGGCTTCGTCCTCTTCCGAAACGGCCGGAATGGGATACCCCGGTCCCACTTTCACAATGTAACCGCTTTGAACTGTTTCACTTTCCTGAACCGTTGGCGGCAAATACAAACCGGTTTTGGTTTTACTGGACGGTTTTTTTGGTTTCACCAGCACGCGGTCGCCCACCATTATAAACTTTTCAAGGTCTTTCTCTTCAATTATCAGTGACATATCGGTTTCCTTTTTCTGAACCGCAAAGATAACACTTTCCAACGGGTTTCGGCCAGCCGGGTACGGCACAAAAACATCAGCATCAGATGCACGGTCGCCGGGCTGAACAGATTATGCAAAATTTGCAATTAAAACAT
>CAZCPH010000437.1:0-3303 GCA_964500105.1 uncultured Mariniphaga sp.
ACCTTCCAGTTCTACAGAAGAAGGACGCAGAGCAATTCGGCCAACATCCAAATCCGGATCATCTTTCGTGATAACAACATCTTCTATACTTGTTTTGCCAAATCCAATAAAATTGGCTTCAATATAGTATTCGCCAAAATCAACCCCGGTTATTTCGAAATAGCCGTTTTCATTTGTAATCCCCCCCGAAACCAATGATGAATCAGACTTGCTGTAAACGGCAATATTGGCAAATTCCATGCGCGTTCCGCTTGTTTCGTCTAAAACAATACCTGTTATTCGTACAGCTTTGGAATCGTCTTCAGGTGGATTTCCCCATGCCGGAATTGCTAAAAAAAACCCAATCAGGAACTGAATAATTAAATTGCTTCGCCTTTGCTTTAGCTTCATCATTTTCTATTTTTCAAAAGTTGTTTAATTGTTTACACGACTATTAAGACAAAAAGCTCCTTTTTTGGTTTAATCTGCATTTTGTTAATAAGTTGTTAAAGCGAAGCCGGGGACATTGTCCCGAAATGAAACAAAAAATCTCTGTTTGGCAACAACAAACCGAACAAAGACTAGCTAAGTCTCTGTTTTTTAAATGTCTGCAAATTCAGGCATCTGTTTTGTTTAATCCGGTACCGGACAAGCTTGAAGATTTTACAAACCATATTTAAAATAAACACAAAATGATGAGAAATAAACTTCTGATAATCTGCTTATTGATACTTATAACGCAACACATTTCAGCGCAGAATTCTGAGCCGGAAAACACATATTCGCATAACCTTGAAATATCTATTCCGGATGTTGCAATTATAGGCATTGCAGGCCCGGAAGGTAATGGTTCCTCCATTCTTTTAACACCCGACATCTCAAATCTGGAAGCCGGTGAAGCAGTTGATTACAGTACGGCCACCAACAATAGTTTATGGCTGAATTACACTTCAATCACAGATAGTCCGGGTAATGGCAACGGAAAACCAAAACCAAGAACCATTAAAGCAGAAATTGATCAGAATTTGCCTGCAGCATTTGATCTTTTGCTGGAAGTTGGGACGGTTTCTTCAGGCAGTGGACAAACCGGTACAGCAACACAAGGAAAAATAGCGTTAAAAAAAGGCCCCTCTACCGTAGTGGAAGATATAGGAAGCTGTTTTACTGAAAACGGTGAAGGAAAAGGACACCGGCTAACATACAGTCTTGGAATAAAAGAAAATCAATTGGATAAGGTGATGGCAGCAGAATATTCCGTGACGGTGACATACACCATTTCGGAAAAATAATAAAAGCGCCGGAAAAATAATGGGCAGGAGCGTCACCTGCCCATTATAGTTAAAAATGTTGCACAAGCAGTGCCGTAATTTCTCTCAAATTTTCAAACCACTCCGGATTAAGCGGCCACATTTGTTCCACCTCGCCATCAATTTCCTCGGCAAAAACACGGGCCTGTTCCCGATCAAAGTCGCTTTGGATATAGATTACACCAATTTCTTTCTCTCTTGCAAAATCAACAAGTGCTGCCATACGTTGTGGTGTAGGCTCTTTACCGCCGGGTTCCAGTGAATACTGAACCAACCCATATTCGCGGGCAAAATAGGAAAGGCTTGGATGGAACATAATAAACTGACGACCTTCAAAATCGTTCAAGGCAGCCCTGATTTCTGCATCCAGTTCATCTGTTTTGCCGGTAAACTGTTTCAGGTTCGCCCGGTATTCACTTTTCTTTCCGGGATTCAGTAAAACAAGTTCATTGGTTATGCTTTCGGCCATCTGTTTGACCAAACTGGGCGAAAGCCAGGTGTGCGGATTAACACCGGCCAGTTTACTCTTTTCGCCCGAGGGAAGATACTCATCGCTGATTAAATCCAGCCCTTCCGAAAGATTCACCACTTTCATATTCCCGTTGGCCTGTTCAATCTTATCTTTCCACGAATATTCAAAACCTATATGCCCAATCCTGAACCAGACTTCTGACCGGGCAATGTCTTTCAGTTGCGAAGGAATCAATGTAAAATCGGCCGGACTTGAACCGGGTTTTAGCAGGACATTAATTTCAAAATCATTACCTGAAATCTGCTCAATAAAAGTCTGAAGGGGCAGAATACTTACAGTAATTACCTGCTTTTCATCGCTATTTGATCTGTTTTTCTGAGAATTACAAGAGAAAAGCAGACCAATGGAAAAGGCAAAAATTATGTGCTTTATTTTTATCATCGAACTAAAATAAACCTTGTTATTAATCAGGACCAAAGTAATTAAAATTGTCGAACTATGCATTTAGCATGAATAAGGTAAAACCCAAACCGGTGATTGATTTCCTTTTGCCATAAACAAGTTTCCCGAAAATTTAACCTGCGATGCAAAAAATTAAACAGAACCTGCCCGGGAAAAGGTTAAAAAAAAGCAAAACAGAACTAACCAAAATTTTATTTTCGAAAATGGTTTTGTTTTTATTAAACCAGTTGTAACTTTGTTAACAATAAAACTGAGATTAAAAACCAAAATTATGACTGAACAAATTGAACAACCAACCAGAAACACCCATCAAGCTCCTCCACCCAATTACCTGGTATGGGCAGTTTTAACCACTGTTTTTTGCTGCCTTCCGTTTGGGATTGTTTCCATTATTTTTGCCGCGCAGGTTAACTCCAAGTGGCAAATGGGCGATTACGAGGGTGCGAAACTTTCCAGCAAAAATGCAAAACTCTGGGCATGGATTTCTTTTGGTGTTGGAATTGCAGCCTTTATACTTTCAATGCTTCTGGTCGTTTTTGGAATATTTGCAGGTTTGGGACTCGAGGCATTGGAAGGAATTGACATTTAACCGATGAAGAAAATTGTTCATGGCGGACTGCTGATTGCTCTTACAGCACTGGCAGTTCTTTTTTTTGTACTCGACCCGGCTGAACATTCTCTTTTCCCACAATGTTTAATCTATTCATCTACAGGATATTACTGTCCGGGGTGTGGTTCACAGCGAGCCATCCACAGTTTATTGCACGGGAACATGGCCGGCGTAGTTCAAAACAATTTTCTCTTTTTACCGGCAGCATTAGCCATTGGCTATCACTATATTCACCCTGGGTTAAACAGAAAGTTTAACTGGAAACTTCCAAACATATTTTACATGAAAAATACACCCTGGGTTATTTTCGCCATTATTCTGCTGTTTTGGCTATTGCGTAACCTGCCGACTTACCCGTTTTCTGTTTTGGCTCCCGGATAGCATCTTTTACTTAAAAAAAATCGTGTTATGGTATAAATTTTGAAAGACTTTCAAAAACAAAAGCCATGAAACAATTTTTCGCACTTCTTGCT
>CAZCPH010000438.1:0-3296 GCA_964500105.1 uncultured Mariniphaga sp.
TTCGTGCAACACTTTTTCAATGGTCTCGTCCACCAGTTGTTCGGGCAGAAGGTGCTCGATTTCCAGTGACAAGTTGCACAAAATCATGGGCAGCGAAAATCCTTTCAGCGGCCGCGTTCCGGGAACCAATTTGTTGTATTTTCCTTTGGGATTGTCGCTGCGTTTCAGAATGTTTTCGAAAGTATTTTTAGCAATTTGCCCGTATTCCTCATTATCGGTAGCTTTGTACAACTGGCCAAAAGCCATGGTGGCAAAGCAGTCGGAAAAAATATTGTAGGGCTGTACCAGGGGCTGGCCTTCCTTGGTAAGAGAAAAATACCAGTTCAGGTTTCCGTCGTGCCCGTATTTTTGCAGGAATTTCGCACCGTGCAGCGCCATGTCGAGCCACTGCTGTTTCTGCTCCACCTTGTTGAACAGTGTGGAAAACATCCAGACTTCCCGGCCCTGCAACCAGATGAATTTGTCGGTATCGAACACCTTTCCTTCACGGTCGAGACAGGTGAAATAGCCGCCAAACTCCTCATCTTTTGAGTGGTTTTCCCAAAAGGGAACCACGTTGTTGAGGAGTTCGTTTTTATAAAGTTGGGCTAAATTTTTAAGGTCCATATTTCAAAATGTATTATTTTTTTTCAACTATAAAAATCAATATATCAACTACTTAAAATAAAGAATAAAACTAACCGACTGGTTGCTAACCAAACGGTTGCTAACCGATTGGTTAGGAAGATTATTATTCATATATTTGTGTCAACCAAAATAACAAAACGCCATGATTTTACACGAAAGCCCTTTTGTATTCGGCAGAAAAGCAGTTGGTGAAAAATTCACTGACCGGGAGGCCGAAACGAAACGTTTGTTTTCAAACTTTCAAAATAAAGTAAACACCGTTTTGATTTCGCCCCGAAGGTGGGGAAAATCTTCGCTGGTGAAAAAGGCCTGCGATTTGGTTGCAGACGAAAAAACGATTGTTATTCAGTTGGATGCTTTTGGCATTCGAGACCCTAAGGATTTTTACACTTTGCTGACCACTGAAGTCATTAAAAATACTTCAGGAAAAGTGGAAACCTGGCTGGAGAATATCCGGAAATTTATCAGCCGGCTCTCTCCAAAAGTATCTTTTGGAACTGACCCTTTCAGCACTTTCGAGTTGACGTTTAACCTGGAATCCATTGAAAAGAATTACCGGGAATTACTGGACTTACCCGAAAAAATTGCAGAAGAAAAAAAGGTTAATCTGATTATCTGCATCGATGAGTTTCAAAACACCGCAAATTTTTCAGAAGCAAAATTGTTTCACAAACGTCTTCGGACAGCCTGGCAAAATCACCAATCGGTTACATATTGCCTTTACGGAAGTAAAAAGCACATGATGTCAACCCTTTTTGAAAAACAATCCATGCCTTTCTACAAATTTGGTGAAACCATCAATCTGGAAAAAATTTCTGAAAAGCATTGGGTAGCTTTTATTACTGAAAGATTCCAGTCAACCGGTAAAAAAATTTCAACTGAACAGGCAGAAATTATAACGAAAACTGTTAAGGCTCATTCCTACTATGTTCAGCAATTATCCCATTTAATCTGGCAACGCACAACTGAATCAGTTGAAAATAAAACCATTGCCGTTGCCATTGAAGATTTGCTGGCGCAGAATGCCAACCTTTATCAACTGGAAACTGAAATGCTGAGCGAAACCCAGTTAAACCTTTTAAAAGCTGTTGCTTCAGGAATTGCAGAAGGCTTCAGTAATCCTGAAATTCTGACCAAATACCGTCTGGGTACATCAGCCAATATAAGCAAACAAAAAAAAGTTTTATATGAGAAAGAACTTATTGATATCAGAGGAACAAGGCTCGAATTTCTGGACCCTGCCTATGAACTCTGGTTCAGGAAGAATATTTTGAGAATTCCTCTTCCATCTCCAGCGCTTTAACATCTTCGGTAAATTTCCGGTAATCGTCGTGGCTCATGTTTTTTACGGGCGAACGGAATTCGCCGCAATCTAAACCCACATATCGCATATACGCTTTTCCGGTGGCAATGCCGCCGTATTTCCCCAGCAGGCGAATCATGTCTATGGCTTTTTGCTGCAACTTCCGGGCAAGCGCCAGGTCGCCGTCATCAAATGCTTCTATCAGTTTATAGTACAGTGGTGCTGCGTAGTTGAAAGTGCTTCCCACGCCGCTGCGGGTTCCAAGTACCAGTGCCGAAAGCAGGTTTTCGTCGCGCCCCCAGAGCATGTCGTATTTGCCATCCATAAAACTGATACAGCTCTGAAAATCCATAAAATCTTCGTGGGTGTATTTGATGCCGGCCAAATTGGGAATGGCAGGCGCTGCCTCTTTCAGAAATTCATACATAGAGACGTAACAACCGGTAAGCACAGGAATGTGGTAAAAATAGACCGGCATTTGCGGAACAGTTTCGGCCACAAGGGCCACAAACTCTGCCAGCTGTCCGGCACCTGATGGCTTAAAATAGTAAGGCGCCAGCAGGGCAATGGCATCTATGCCGGTTTCCGCCGAATGTTTTGCATTTTCAATACTTTCCATATAGGAAGTGCCACCAACAAGATTGATGATTTTCACCGAGGGGTCGGTTTTGGCTGCCGACACCCACTGTTCGGCAGTTTTCATACGCTCTTTTTGGGTAAGCGAAACACCTTCGCCGGTGGAGCCGTTGATAAACGCGCCCACCACTTTGTTCTGTTTCAAAAAATTGTAATACGCCGGAATCCGTTCGTAAACCAGTTCACCCTTTTCATTCATGGGGGAAAACGGCGCGGCTATCAGTCCTTCAAATTTTGGTATCATTTCGGTATTTTTTAATATTTTATTCAATTTCAGCAGAAAATTTGATTCCTTCCACTTCCGTCACATTTCCATTTTGTGATTTAACCGGCACAAACGTAAACATCCTTTTCCAGGTATCTTTTTGAACCGGTATTTTTAACAGCACATCGTTCCAGCCTTTTTCCAGTTGAATTTTGGCCGGGTTGCGGAAAGAGTAATTTTCATCGGAAAAGGGAATTTCTTCGGCGTTGGACTCCAGCCCCGGCATGTTCCAATCCGGTGGTGGAATAACTTCGCCATTCAACCACGCCTGAGGATTGGTGTTGTGCCACTGTCCCTGTTCCGGAAACGGCCCGCCACGCCTGCCACCCGAGCGCGACCAGTCGTGAAATCCAATCCAGGCATCCACCGGTTGATTTTCGAGCGACCAGATGCGGGTAAACGCATAATACGTTCCTGTTTCTTTAGGAAAAAGCGAAGGATATCCAAAAAAGTGGGTGAGATGCA
>CAZCPH010000439.1:0-3293 GCA_964500105.1 uncultured Mariniphaga sp.
AGGAATTATCGATGGAAATTACGGACATTATGCCCTCACCGGAACGACCGAAAATCCGCCGGCAGAAATGACCGAAGACGTTATTATGGAATATGCCGATAATTTCTTCAGCATTTTTACCCAGAAAGGTGCCTGGAATGATGAAGCCATTTGGGGAATTCAACACGTGCAGGCAGTTGCCAACCGCACAACCCAAAACAGGTGGTGGGGACCCAACGGTTACCACAACTGGGGAAACAACGGCCCAACCGAACCTGTGGTCAGAAAATTTGAAATGGCCGACGGAACTCCGTTTGTATGGGATAAATACAGCCCGGGCAACCAGTTTGTCAGGGAATTCACCGCCGCCCAACTGGCTGAAGATCCGGAACGCAACCCTTACGTTGGACGCGAACCCCGGTTCTATGCCACCGTATTCTTTGATGGTGCACAGTGGATGCAGCGCCCCAGCGACGGCCAGGGACTTGACCCGGAAGGACGAATCCAAACCGGTTATTTTATGGCTGCCAATGGAGTAGATATCGATCAACCCGGACTCGATACCCGCCAGAGTTTTATTGAATCGTGGAACGGAACCAAAAACGGGTATTACATGAAAAAATACCAGGATCCGGCTACCGTGGGACAGCACTTCAACAACGAAAACTCGTGGATGGAATTCCGGTATGCAGAAGTACTGCTGGATTATGCTGAAGCCTGTATCGAACTGGGCGGAAACAACCTTCAGGAAGGACTGAACGCATTAAATATGGTGCGCAACCGTGCCGGTTTGCCCGACAGGGTTACAACTGATCAGGCTCAGGCGCGCGAATGGTACCGCAAAGAACGTCAGCTTGAATTCTTTGGCGAAGGCGACCGTTGGTATATGATTAGAAAGTGGATGATTGCCGACGAAGTCATTGAAAACGTATATCCGATGAAAATTTACCATTATGCCGACGGCAGTAAAAAATGGTTCTACGATACCAGCCTGAGTGTGGATGACCGTACATGGAATGACAATGCCTACTGGTTGCCCATTGCAAGGGATGAAATGAACAGGGCACCGCAATTACAGCAAAACCCGGGATACAATTAATAGTTTGGTTTTGTTAGATGATTAAAAGACCGGCTCATGAAATTGGGCCGGTCTTTTTCAAATTGCCAAACAGATAAAGTACAATCAACAATAAGAACAGAATAAAAAAGTAATCATGATAAAATTCAGACTGTCGTTAATGATGCTCCTCCAGTACATGATGTATGCCGTTTGGTGGGTTCCGCTTGCCGCTTACCTCACCAACCTGGAAGTTAGCAGCACCCAGAAAGCGCTAATCCTGAGCTCCATGGCCATTGGCTGTATGGCATCGCCCCTGGTGGGCATGCTGGCCGACCGGTTTTGGCCTGCTCAAAAAGTGCTGGCCGGTTTGAATTTTGTTCATGCCATTATGCTGCTTTGGGCAGCAACTACCCATAATCCCGATGCACTGTTTATCTGCCTGCTGCTGGCCATGATTGCCTATATGCCTTCGTGGAGTTTAACTTCAGCCATTGCCATGGCACACCTGCCCTCTGAAGACTTCCCAAAAGTGCGGGTTTTTGGGTCCATTGGCTGGGTGGCGTCAGGCATTTTCAGTTTAATCTTTATTAAATTGCTGAATATTGATTTCGACGGCACACACCTGCCTTTTTACTGTGGTGCCGGAGTGAGCGTAATCGCTGTAATTCTGAACCTTACACTACCCAACACCCCTCCGCTGGCCAAAGGACAAAAATCAACACTCATCGATGCCTTCGGCCTGGGTTCGGTGCAGTTGATGAAAGACCGCAACTTTGCCCTGTTCATCCTGTTTTCCTTCCTGTCCATGATTCCTTTTGCCATGTATTACTCCTATTTTTCGGAGTTTTTGCTGAACATCAACACCAAATACATCTCCATCACCATCAACTGGGGTGTGCTGGCCGAAATGGGATTTTTACTGCTGGTACCGGTGGCTATTAAAAAGTTCGGATTGCGAAAAACCATGGTTTTTGGTCTGATCGCGCTTTCTATCCGCTACCTCTCGTTTTACACCGGAGGTGTCATCGATCAATCCTGGATGTATTACATCGGGATTCTAATCCACGGACTCATTTTCGGCTTTTTCTATGTGGGCGGCCAGATTTACATCGACAAAAAAGCGCCGGCTCAACTCAAATCGCAGGCACAGGGGTTTATTTTCCTGGTGACTTTTGGCGCAGGTTTGCTGGTGGGCAACTTTTTGTGTGCCCGGCTCATTCATCATTACAAAACTGCTGCCGGCTACAACTGGGATGCCATCTGGGGAATTACAACAATGGTTTCTGTTCTGCTAATGCTGGGGTTCATGCTGCTTTTCAGAGAAGACAGAGATTTGCGTAAATCAGAAAGTGCATAATAATTTATTGTCTGTAAGGGAGATATTTACATGATGCAAAAAAGTAACAATTGTGATTACCATAAAATTTCTATATTGTAATCTTTAAAATGTTTATCTTTTGAAATTATCTTTAAATCAGATGCTATCGCCTGCGCAATGATCATTCTGTCAAAAGGATCACGATGAAAAAAATCCAGATTTAACAGTGTTTTGGTATCGTCTAAATCAATTGGTAATATTTCAAAGTCATTGTTATCCAAAAAGTTTTCTATGGTTTTAAATCCTCCTTTGATTTCCAGTTTTTGAATTGATAGTTTTATAACTATCTCCCATATGCTGGCAATGCTAACAAAACACCGATTGGCTTTGTCGTTGATGATTTTTACGATTTTTTCAGGTAACTGTTCATTTCCATCAACATACCATAAAAAAACATGTGTGTCTAATAAAAGATCCATTACATGTATTCTTTAAAATCATCAATTGGGTCATCAAAATCTGGCATTAGAGTAATTTTTCCTTTCGCGTAACCAAATACCCTGTCTTTCTTTTTTCTTGTTTTTTCCGTTTTTCTTCTTGACTGAAGAAAGTCAATAAAATCAACCACCTCCGACTTCAAATAATCAGGTAATGCTGATATTTTTGTATATAAACTTAAATCTGTCACTTTTTATGTTTTTGTTTTTCGAAGATAATAAATAATGCAACACCTTCAAAAATATTTACACATTGGGTATCTGTTTTTTCTTCCAAACTTGACAAGCTCAGTTCCTTGTATATTACTTGAGGACAGATATCTGCGAAAATCAGCGATATCTGCGGGAAATGAAATGAGTCTCTCTCAGAACCTTCGTACAGAAAAATTCAGTTAAAAAAAAGGTAGTACCAAAATGTATTGGAAAACTGCGGATAAAG
>CAZCPH010000440.1:0-3283 GCA_964500105.1 uncultured Mariniphaga sp.
AGATCGCCTTTCAGCCTGATTTCGCCATTTAAAAATTCCTTGCCATCAAAAATAACTGCGCCGGAATAATCGGCATCTTCATTTACCAAAACACCTGTATTAAAGGCTTCTATTCGTTTTGTGTTGAAATGACTGAGGTGCTCAGGTTCGGCATAAATATGCAAAGCATTCAACGGGTCGTATTCCGGATAATCTTTTGTTTTTCTATGAACAATTTCAATATCATCGAAATATATCGGTTCCTGACTGTTGTTCCAAACGTATATTTTAACTTTTCCATTTGTGAAATTTGGTGGTGTAAAAACATCGAGAAAAATTTTCTGCCACCCGTCTTCCCGTTCTTCTGAAACTTTGGTTGACGCATGGTAAAATCCATTACCCCCGTCAAGAGAAATGGTCCCCAAACCACTGTTGCTTTTCCTCCAGGCTGTAACCTGAAAAAATTCATCGGCTCCGGCATCAATTTCGGTGGTAAAACCATAAGGTTTGCCCGGCTCTAATTTTAATGAATAATCGCCTGAAAAAGCTGTCTCCGAAGTGCGTGTGTCAACATTGCCAAATTCAAGTAACTGCTGATTTTCTTCAGAAAAAGAATTGCCCGCTTCTGAAAGATTTTCGGCACTGCAATGGTAAATATATTCAAAACCGCCGTCGGCCGTCCTGGTTTCAGGTGCACATGCAACCGCAATTAAAACAACAATCAAAATTGCTAACGTATTTTTAAAACAATCGAACATCCAATCGCAAAATTTGGCCGCTAATTTAACAATTCAAAAAGAAACTTATTAGTTTTGTATGGTTAAATATCTTATTAAAGTGAAAACCATCTATCAAATATTTTTCATCCTCTTTTTGATTTGTTCATTTTCAGTAAACGCACAAGACTCTCAGGTATTGTATTCATTTTTTGTTGCCGGACACACCTATGGGCAACCCGGTGTAAAAAATGGTATATACCCGCTATTTAAAGAAAAATTTGATTATATCCGTAATCGCCCGGAAATAAAATTTGGTGTTTTCACCGGAGATATTGTTGCCGCCAATCCCACAGCCGATGACTGGGACAAAGTGGATGCCGATATTGAAAACCTGGGATTACCAGTGTATTTTGCTGTGGGCAATCACGATATGGAAGACAGAGATCTCTTTGAGAGCAGATATGGAGAAACTTTTTATTCTTTTACCTTTCAAAATGATCTGTTTATTGTTCTGGACCCGAACATTGACGGCTGGAATATTTCAGGAGATCAAATGAATTTTCTGAAAAGAACCCTGCTGGGAAAGAGTGAAGATTCCGATAATATTTTTGTGTTTTTCCATCAATTATTATGGTGGAAAAACAACAGCATTTATACCAGTTACCGCCCCAATTCATTTGAAGGAAAGGCAGATACGATAAATTTCTGGTCGGAAGTGGAACCTTTGTTCTCCCAACTTTCAAACGAAGTTTTTATGTTTGCAGGCGATGTGGGCGCAGGAAGTTGGGCTGCTGATTTTATGTACGATAGATACGGTAACATTTCGTTTATTGCCAGCGGTATGGGCGAAGGAGAAGGCGATAATTTTGTAGTATCAAACGTATATAAAGACAAATCTGTCAGCTACGACCTCATTTGTTTGAACAACCCCGTATTGCATTGTTTTGGCGATTTAACGGATTACCGGTTGACTACCGACACTTCACAGCAATTAGACAATGAGGAAAAAATATTGATTTATCCAAATCCTGCCAGCCGGAAATTTCATATCCGGGTAAATTCTTCCGAAAAGAAGACCATTCAATTTCATTTATATGATTTAACAGGAAAAAAGGTAATGACAAAAAATATTTTGGCTAACGCCCTTACGGAAATCAGTTTTGAAAATGGAAAGGGATTATACCTGTACCGGGTTGAACAAAACGGATTGACAATAACAACCGGAAAGCTTATTCTTAATAACTCGTTATTCGGGTTGACATCTCTTTTAAATAAATGAGTTTTTTACCGCGATTCCAGACATAAATTTTCACTACGGCAGAATCAGGCAAACCAGCATCAAGCCTTTTGCTGAAAGTAAGGTTCTTCCATTCATTTTCATTTTGGTCCCACAAAAGAGGAAAAGTGGAATAATTTAAAACTTCCTTCCCGTTTTCAACCGAAAGTACAAAGACTACATTGGCAGGTTCAAAAATTTCTTCGACCTTGTATTGAAGGTTAAGTTCGACCTCAAACATATCTTTTTGCATCAATTCATGCATATAAACAAGGATTGTTGGGCTGTATTCTTCGTTCTGCTGGATTTTAATAAATTCATCATCAACACCCATTTCCTCTCCCGAATCAGATTTTCCAAACTCAAGCTTTCTAAAAAATGCATCTGAAACAGATTGTTGAGCCAGTTGTTTTTCTTTTCGGTAAATATGAATGGCATATTCATAACCGCCTAAAACGATAATTTTTCCTTCGGGCAAAAAGGTTTTTATTTTTTGAAGCCACGGATCGTTTTCCACTGTTTTGTAGGAAACGCCACCTTCATTTGGTCCGAAATGGGCATCCCAGATTAAAATATCGCCAAAATCCATCGAGTTTGAGGGTTGAATTTTATCGCCAAAAAACCAGCCACTTGTTCCTGAATCGTAAGGATTCAGACCAATATGAAAAGCAAAGGCAGGGTTGAAATAAAAAATTCGTCCTTCTGTTTTTTCGTTTTTCAGAAAATCTGCGCTTTTGACAATCAGTTTATCCACAGGGCTTGCTTTTAATGGCACCTTGTTCTGAATGAAAAACAAAAAAACCTGCGCCAGCGAAATGACAATCAGTAAAAAAACCAGCAAATGTTGCTTTTTAATTTTTTCTGCCAAAAACTGAATTCCCTTTGTTCCGGTAAGCGCCGCCAGTGGAATTACCGCACCAATTACCCGAATGAGGCCCAGCGAACCGCCCATTCCCTGCCACCACACAAAACTGTGCGCAGCAAAATAACCGGTCCAGCTACCGGCAATAATGATAAACAAAACAAGGTTGTCGTTTTTCCATGAAAAATTTCGAATAATTTCAATCAACCAGAAAATTAAACCTGTAAGCATCAAAAGAATCAGTGGAACTCCGAAAATATTGTAGCTCTTTCTCACAAAATGTAAAAGTTCTCCATTTCCGTAAACACTGCTGCCTGTTGGATACGGGAACCGGTTTATCAGCCATAAAATATCGTCGAAAACAAAAAATCCAACAACAGAATAAAAAACCGTTCCGGCTGCCAAAACTGGAATGGCAATCCAGTTGCGTTTTAAAGCAAATGCAAC
>CAZCPH010000441.1:0-1823 GCA_964500105.1 uncultured Mariniphaga sp.
TTCATTCCAAACAGCGCATAATCGAGCAGGTGAACACCCCAGTCGGCCATTAAACCGCCGGCATAATCCCAGTACCACCGAAATGTAAAATGAAATCGGTTTTTGTTAAACGGTTTCTTGGGTGCCGGCCCCAGCCAAAAATCGTAATCCACTCCTGCCGGTGGTTCAGAATCGGGCACCACCGGAATGGAACCTTTCCATCCCACATACGACCACGAACGCACAGAGCGAATTCGACCGATTTTCCCTTCATGCAGATAATCCACCGCCGCTTTCCAGTGCGGATCGCTACGCTGCCATTGCCCTACCTGCACCACTTTATTGTATCGCTTTTGCGCTTTTACCATGAGGTTGCACTCCTCAATGGAATTAGCAAGCGGTTTTTCGGTGTACAAATCCTTTCCGGCTTCCATGGCATGAATGGCAATTAACGCATGCCAGTGGTCAGGCGTGGCATTTATCACCACATCGATGTCTTTATTTTCGAGCAGCTTCTGATAATCATCATAAAGCACTGGTTTTTTACCCTGAATTTTCTCCACTTCAGCAGCCCGTTCTTCCAGTACATTACGGTCAACATCGCAAAGTGCACCGCATTCCACATTGGGTTGATCCAGAAAAGCTTTCAGGTTGCTGAATCCCATACCCAAACATCCAACCAGTCCCACTACCACCTTTTCATTGGCAGAAAATCCGGCATGAAGTATGGTTGGAAATGCGCTGACAGCAGCAGTTGCCATGGCTGAATTTCTGATAAATGTTCTTCGATTCGGTTTCATTTTAACTATTTTATTGGGTTATTCCTGTCAATATATTCCCTGAAATTACAAAAAAAATCAATTTGGTCATCCCTTATCTGGATTCACAAATTGATTTTTCAGTCTGAATTTCAAATCTGCCAGATGAAACTATACGCGAGGTAATGGCCACTTCGGATTGTAGTTCACCCGGGTAAGTTTGTCGGCAGCATCTTCCTTAAACTTTTTAGCTGCGTCGTCCCAGTGAATCACCTCTCCCACCCGGTAAGCAATATTTCCCATTTCGGAAACGATGGCTGTTTTGGCACCGACTTCAACCGATGCATTTGGAACTCCGCCTTCGCGGATACATTTCAAAAAATTCTGAACATGCTCATCCAGACCGTCTCCATAATTTGCCTGAGTTTTTTCTTCGAAGAAAGGTCCTTTTTTTGCGTCGCTTCTGTCGGGCATTAATTGATATCCACTTCGATCGAGAACCAGTGTTCCTTTTTGTCCCACAAATGCAACCCCGTGTCCTTTTCCGTAAGGACCAATTCCCGGATTCAAACCGCATTCCCAAACCATGGTGTGTTTCGGGTAACTGTACAAAGCCTGCTGAATATCGGGCGTTTCAATTGTTCCTTCCTGGTGGTAATAAATTCCGCCTCCGGGAGAAATCTTTTGCGGCATTCCGGCATCCATGGCGTACATGGCAAAATCGAGCAAGTGTACACCCCAATCGGTCATGGCGCCCCCTGCATAATCGAACCACCAGCGAAAATTGTAGTGGAATCTGTTGGCATTAAACGGTCGCTGCGGAGCAGGCCCGAGCCACATATCGTAATCCACATGCGCCGGTGCTTCCGAATCGGGCATAAATGGATAGGGTTCATCGTAACCTTTATAAATCCAGGCTTTTACCAGATGAACATCGCCCAATTCACCCGATTTCACAATTTCTGAAGCCTCGAACCAGTGTTTTGAACTACGCTGCCACATGCCCACCTGAACAGCCAGGTTCGGGTATTTTGAGGCTGCATCAACCATGGCATTGCATTCTTCTATGCTGTGTCCCATAGGTTT
>CAZCPH010000441.1:1833-2868 GCA_964500105.1 uncultured Mariniphaga sp.
ACATACACATGCTTGCCGGCTTCCAAAGCCATAATCATTTGATGCGCATGCCAGTGATCGGGTGTTCCAAGAATCACTGCATCAACATCCGGACTGTCCAGCATTTCCCTAAAATCGGCATAGAGGACCGGGCGTTTATTTGTCAGTTTCTCCACGTCAGCTGCCCGCGATTCCAGAATTTTTGAATCTACATCGCACAAAGCAACACAATCCACATTGTTTCCTTCTTTTAAAAAACTTTGCAAATCACTGAACCCCATGCTTCGGCAACCAATTAATCCCACACGTACTTTCTCTGCCGGAGAGGCGCAGGCATTCATTATAGTGGGAAAAGCACTGATGGCGGCTGTTGCAAGGGCTGAATTTTTAATAAATTTTCTTCTGTCGGAATTCATAATATCGTTAAATTGATTTTAGTAATTGAAACTTCGTAAATATAAAGGTTATGCCAGTGAAATGGAAAAAGTTTCAGTGAATTTTTTATAAAACACCACTATTTACTTAAAGATTCAGCATTCCTGAAAAAGTTTTCCCGAAGAACACAAAATTTGAACAACGAATTTCATTAAAACTCAATAATCATAAAAATTCAACGTTTCTGTACATACAAAACCAGTTAAATGATTTACGGCTGGGATATTTAAATACTGGCTTAATGAACATTAAAATATTAGAAACGCTAATTTAAATGAAAACAAAGGGAACTCTTCTGCTCATCCTGTTTTTTCAGATATCTCTCGGAAATACTTTGAAAAATCCCGAAAATTCCGGTTGGGAGCTCAATACGTTAAATACAGCATCAGAAGCCAGTTACCTTTCGACCCTTGAGAAAGAGATTCTTTTGGAAATTAACAAACTGCGTTCTGATCCGCAACGCTATGCCGAACAATACATTGCACCACTGGCAAAAAAGTATAACAGGCTTTTACTCTATTATCCGAACGACAAGCCGTTATTAACCAAAGAAGGGGTGAGGGCACTTTACGAGTGCGTACATGAATTAAAACAACAAAAACCTTTGCCGGTTATTTTTCC
>CAZCPH010000441.1:2878-3282 GCA_964500105.1 uncultured Mariniphaga sp.
CATGGACTTACACTGGCAGCTCGCGATCATGTAAAAGACCAGTCGAAAACAGGGCGCACCGGTCACCAAGGAAGCGACCGGAGCAGTATGCGCAACCGTATTGAGCGTTACGGACAATGGCAGATACGTATTGCCGAAAACATTGCCTACGGTGGAAAAACAGCACAGCAGATTGTGATTTACCTGCTTATCGACGACGGAGTGCGAGATCGTGGCCACAGAAAAAACTTCCTGAATCCCGACTTCAGGATGGCTGGTATTGCCACCGGGAGTCATCCAAATTATGGCGTAATGAGTGTGATGGATTTCGCTGGTGGATTCAAACCCGCTACTAAATAATTCAATGCCAACTCTTTATGGTTTTAAGTTTTCAAAAAAATATTCTGACATCCTTTCAATCTCGA
>CAZCPH010000442.1:0-3278 GCA_964500105.1 uncultured Mariniphaga sp.
CAACATTCTTTCCTGTTTGAGTTCCTTTTACCAGAATGGTAACCCCAGGTAGCCCCAGGTTTTGATCATCGGTTACCTGCCCCGTAACAGTTATTGTTTGCTGAGCAAACAGCGTGGCAACCGACAAAAAGAGAAGGAAAAAAATTGTTAATTTTTTCATAGTCCGTATTTTATTTTAGTTCTGTCTCAAATTTCCGCTAACTTCGCTTCAAAAAAAAATAATCTGCCTCATTACTGCTTCTCATGGAATAGTGAATGTTTTTAATCACCTCATCATTTCCTCATCAGATAAATTTTATTCAAACAAAAATCCTGATCGTCAGAACTTTAAAAACATTGGTTTTTGAAAAATACGTGAATCTTAAATGAATGGTTACACCATAAAAAATCAGCAATTGAGCAAAAAAACCGGGGAAACATTCTATTTTTGATAAAAAATTGATTCAATAGGAACTTAAAAATTGAAACTTGCTTTGTTAGGGTTAAACCATGAAAGAATCATTTAAAATCCTGCATCTGCTTTTACCCCTCCTGTTGATTTTTTCGTCAATGCCGGTCTGGCCTGTTCCAGTGCAAAAAAACATAAAAAACTTTTCAAAAAAAGAGTACATTGCAGCCAACCAAAACTGGTCGGTTGATGCCAGTCCCGATGGCTTTATCTATTTTGCCAACCACTCGGGCCTGCTCGAGTTTGATGGCATTAGCTGGAAGCTCCACCGTTTACCGAACCAAACCATCCTTCGCTCGGTAAATGTTGTTTCCGATAGTCTGATTTACACCGGAGGTTACCGCGAAATCGGGTTCTGGGAAAAAGTGCCGTCAGGCGAGTTGATTTACCATTCATTAAACGAATTGGCAGGCAGTTCGCTGGCAAACAACGACGAATTCTGGAATATCTGCGTATTGAATGATGCCGTTTATTTTCATTCGTTCTCAAAAATTCTCGAATACAGGAACGATTCTGTTTCGCAGGTTAACCTCCCGGGGTTTGCCAATACGATGACTCTTTATGATAACAAAATTCTGGCAGCAGTCTCGAACCAGGGAGTCTTTTCCATTGATAACGGACAAGCAGTTCCACTCATTTCAGATCAACGATTACAGAATGTTTTTATCCGGTTTCTCCTGCCCTACAAAAATAATCAGTTACTCATTGGAACAGCGCTTGACGGAATTTATTTATGGAACGGAGAAGAGCTTCGGGAATGGAATCCGGAATGGAGCGATTTTTTCAGGCAAAACGAAACAAACAGGGCTCACATCAACGAAAAAGGACAACTTATTATAGGAACTATTATTAACGGTGCTGTTGTTTTTGATGAAAACGAAAAACACATTGCAACCTGGAATACTTCGAGTGGACTGCAGAACAACACTGTTCTTGACATTGCCACTGATGCTTTTGGCAATACGTGGCTTGCGCTCGACAGCGGCATTGATTTTATTTCGGACGACAAAACCAGCGGAATCGAGGTTGAAACCATTCCCGGCATCGGAAGCATTTATGATGCAGCCGTTTTTGAAGAAAAAATTTATTTGGGAACCAACAGAGGTTTATTTGTTAAAAACCTGGATAATGATGATGCCGGCTACGAACTCATTCCCGAAACCAGCGGACAGGTTTGGGATTGTAAGGTGATGAACGATCAGCTTTTTGTAGGGTTTAATCAGGGAATACTGACCGTAAAAAATGAAAAAGTACAGCTTCTTTCAGAGCAGGCCGGGGGATTTTGTATCAGGGAAGATCCCATGGTGCCGGGCCGGCTTGTGGAATCGACTTACACCAGCATGGTCATTCTGGAAAAGGAGAATGGCAGATATATTCAAACCGGCATCATTCGTGGATTCTTTGACCTGATACGCTATATTGAGTTCGACCATTTGGGAAACCTTTGGGCAAGCCACATGCATCGCGGTATTTACAAACTTCAGCTTAACGCTCAAAGAGACAGTGTAATTCATGTGGAATATTTCGGCGAAAATTCTGTTTTTGGCAAAGACCATTCCATTCATGTTTTTAAGGTGGAAAACCGGATTGTTTTCACCACAGCAGACCAGCTTTTTACCTGGAACGACCTCAACGACTCTATTGTACCGTACACCTTTTTGAATGAAAATTTAGGCCATTTTGCCAGAGCACACCGTATTGTTGCAGCACCTGAAAACCACTACTGGTTTATCACCTCCGAAAAAACAGGACTTTTCCGTATTGGTGGCAACGAGGTAATACAGGTAAAATCAATTCCCAAACAGGTTTTTACCCCCAACGAAACCATTGATGATTTTGAGAATATTTTGCCGTTGTCGCCCACCAGTGCCATAATATGCCTGGAAAACGGGATAGCAAAAGTTGACACCGAGATGGCTGGTTCTGAAGCCGAAATTGAAAATTATATCCCCGGACTGCGGGTTGTTTCGGTATTTGACAATCAACGGAATGTTCTCACAGAAAATACTGCCAAAACGGATTTACAGGTAAAATACAAATACCACAACCTCCAGCTGAGTTATGCATTTCCGCATTATACCCATCGTCCTGTGTTTTTTCAGGCATTTTTAAAAGGAATTGATCAAACCTGGTCGGAAAAAACCACCACACCTGTTTTTCAGTTCGACCGTCTGCCTGCCGGTGAATATGAACTGTTTGTAAAAGCAGTTGATTTATGGGAGAAAGAAAGCAAACAGCACAAGTTGAACCTCACAATTCTTCCTCCATGGTATTTAACCAACTATGCCAGAGCCGGATATGTTTTGTTGTTTTTACTCGCCAGTTTTGGGCTACAGCTTTGGGGCATTAAAAGAACCCGAAAAAAAGAGCGCCGGCGACTTGAACGAAGGGAACAGGAGTTGATAAGACTCAGAAACGAAAAACTACGCAGTGAAATTGAGCATAAAAGCAAAGAGCTGGCCAATTCAACCATGGCAATTATCAAAAAAAATGAATTCCTCTTGAAACTTAAACAAACTTTATTCAAACACAAAGATCAGCTGGGAAGCCGGTATCCCGACAAATATTACCTCAGCCTCACCAAAAAAATAGATGAGCACATTTCCGGTCAGGACGACTGGCAGGTTTTTGAAACGAATTTTGAACGCGCACACGAACAGTTTCTGAACAAAATTAAAGGACAGTTTCCAAACCTGACTCCAAGAGATTTACGTTTATGCGCATTCCTGAGAATGAACCTGTCGTCAAAAGAAATTGCTCCGTTGCTTGGCATTTCGGTGCGGGGTGTGGAAAACCATCGCTACCGGCTCCGCAAAAAAATGAACCTGGA
>CAZCPH010000443.1:0-3273 GCA_964500105.1 uncultured Mariniphaga sp.
TAAGTATAATCCGGCGTATTCAGATACAGATTCACCAGATATTTTCCCGGTTCATCCACAGCAATATTGGCACCACCGTATTCCATTGATCCATCGGCGTTGTCGTCACCTAAGTTGATGTCCCATCCATCGTTTGCCCTGAATTTATAGCTTCCGCTGCCCAGTTGAATAACCACACTCCACACCTTTGTTTCGGCATCGAATTCCATGTTGGTGTCGGTATCCCAGCCGCCGGGTGTGGCATCGCCAATCAAACCCCAGTCGGTTTTTACCATGGTGTAGCTGAAGTTGTTCAGGTTCACATTGATTCTGTACATTCCTGCTTCAGGAGCCACCAGATTTGCTCCGTTGGCTTCCAGTGTACCGTCGCCGTTGTCGTCGCCCCAGTTTACATCCCAGTTGGGCCCTGCAGTGAATTTGAATTCCGCATTGGCATCAGCAAAATAAATATAGCCTTCGTAGTTGTTGTCGGAATTTTTTGATGCCAGAGTTGGAGCTGTATCGGGTGCCCATTCATTTTCGCTGTATCCGCTTTCATCCTGATAACCGCCAGGTACGTAAATTACCGGATAATCTACCACACTTTTCAACGGAATGCGGGCACTTTTCAGTGTTTCCAAATCCAGAAATTTGCCCACGAATTCTTTGGTTACGCGGGTTCCGCCCCAGCCACCGTCAACGCCAAATTCTGCGGGATCCATACTTCCGCCAAGACCAGCTTTGATGATGAAAGTTACGCCACCAAAAGTTTTAGTGCGGCTTCCATCCTGGGTAATGGGGAAAATGATTTCGTTTGATGTATGGTTATCGGCCAAAAACAGGTGTTGATATTCCGGTTCAAGTGAAAAGCCGGCATTCAGAATTTTATTGCAGTAGGTAATACATTCTGTATATTTTGCCTGGTTTACGTAAACCTCTGCGTTCAGGTAAAGCTTGGCCAGCAGGGTCCAGACAGCAGCCTGGTCGGCACGGCCGTATTCAACCTGCCCTGGTGCAGAAAGCTGCGATTCGATGTCGAGCAACTCTGTCTCGATGTAGTTAAACAGGTCAGCACGCGAAATCTGTTCAGGGAAGAATGAACCAACGGCATCTTCTTCGGTAACAAATGGCACATTGCCAAACATGTCGATGGCATGCCAGTAACTCAAAGCACGTAAAAAGCGGGCTTCTTTGCGGTACAACTCAATATCGGTACGGTAATTTCCGTCAATTCCGCGTTCGTCCAGTTTTTCCGGAGTGGTTTCACGGATAAACTCGTTGGTGAGCGCAATCTGGTAAAAGACACGATAGTACATGTTGGAAATGAACTCGTTGTTCGAGCTCCAGTCCATTTCCTGGTAGTCGCGCAGGTTGCCGTCGTTCCAGGCAATTACTGCTTCGTCGGTTGGCAATTCCTGTGCATACCAGTAGGCGCGCAGGTACTGTCCGAAACCTTCATCCAGACCGCTCAGGTCATTCATTCCTGCAGGGCCTTCCTGGCCGCTGACAGCAAGTCCTGCATAAAGCTTTGCAAGTACTTTTTTGTAGTTTTCAGGGTTGGCGTAAACGTTTTCAGCAGTAACCACATCTTTATCAAGTGGTGTGGTGTCCAAATCGTTCATACACGATGAAAAAGTCACCAGCAGAGCGAGTCCAACCGCAATAAATATGTTATAAATTTTCGTTTTCATTTTTCGTTCTTTTTACGGTTAAAAATTGATGCTAACACCAAGTGTATAAGTTCTTGGCCGCGGATAAATGTTGTTGTCAATTCCACCGCTAACCTCCGGGTCGAGCCCTTCGTAATCGGTAATCACAAACACATTCTGTACGGTTGCGTATAACCTTATTCTCATACGTTCCTGGTAAAAATTGGTAAAGGTATGACCCAGGCTGACGTTGTCGAGCCTAAGGAACGATGCATTCTGAATGTAATAATCGGAGAAATATTTCGGATTTTCGAATCCGCTCTCAAAAACAGCATTACTGATGTTGTTAAGATATCCCACCGAATTGTAAAGATTATTGAATGTGGCCTGGCCTGACCAGACGTTGTTGTAAACGTAGTTGTTCAGGTTCACCCTTCCGTTAAATCCAAAATCCCAGTCTTTGTAGTTTAACCTCGATGAAAAACCCATAAACACATCGGCTGCAGGTTTTTTGTATCGGTATTTGTCGTCGTTGGTAATTACACCATCGCCGCTTCGGTCAACATACAATCCTTCAACCGGTTTACCGCTTTGGTCGTAAACCTGTTCATACACAAAGAATGAATTGGCCGGAAACCCGACACTGTGAATCTGAATGTTGTTTCCAACACCACCGGAAATTCCTCCGGTTTCAACACCAATGTAGGTGGGGTCATCAATGGCAGTTAGTTTGGTAATTTTATTTTCGTTGTACGAAACGTTGAAACCCAAATCCCAGCTCAGGTTTTCCCTTGAAACCGGAATGGCATCGATGCTGAATTCCAGACCGCGGTTTTCCAAATCGCCAACGTTGGTCAGAATCATGTTGGTGAGGTTGGTACCTGCCGGAACGGGAATGAAGTTAATCAAATCGTCGGTAAACCTGTAGTACGCATCAATAGCACCCGAAATGCGGTTGTTCAGAAAACCATAATCCAGACCGATGTTGTATGTGGTGGTTTCTTCCCATTTAATGTTGGCGTCGTACCCTTCGGGCCTGATGGTTTGAATGAATGAATTTCCAAACTGATAGGCTGCAGTAGGTTCGCCGAAAGTGTAGCGGGCCATGTACGGATAATCGTTATCGGTAATGTTCTGCTGACCGGTAATCCCGTAACCCAGACGCAGTTTCAGGTCTGAAAGGGTGCGCGAATCGGCAAGGAAAGATTCTTCGGCAATCTGCCATGCCAGTGCTACCGATGGGAATAAACCCCAGCGGGTGTCGGGTGAGAAACGCGATGAACCATCGTTACGCAAGGTAAAAGTTGCCAGATACCTGTCTTTAAAGGTATAATTCAACCTTCCGAAGAAAGAAACCAGGTAGTTTTCGGTTTCATAATCGGTGTCAGAATATACATTATCGCCTTTCACGTTGGTGCTTCGCGATTCGCCGGCACGCCAGAAATGCTGCCATGAATAACCTGCCATGGCGTCAACGCGACTGTCAAGGGCATCAATGTTTTTCACGTAATTCAGGTAAAAATCAAGCAACATATTCTTTTTGTCCTGCGAATATTTTGTATCTGTACCTCCACCTCTCAGCTTATCGTAAGCCCACGGTGCATATTCCGGAACCCTGGTGTAACCTTCACTGCCCGAAATATCG
>CAZCPH010000444.1:0-3259 GCA_964500105.1 uncultured Mariniphaga sp.
AATAGCAGGAATTAAAGGCCGGGGTGGGTTTGAGTTCGATATTACCTGGGAGAATGAAAAAATGGTTGCGGTGAAAGTAAAATCCCTGATCGGGAACAAACTTCTGCTGAGGTATCAGGGGAAAACCATTTCCAGAGAAACAACAGCCGGGGAGACCTTATTGCTTGGGCCCGGAGATTTTTCGTAAAATATGAAATCGGGAACCTGAAAATTATCTAATTTTAATCCATCAACCGGGAACTGAAAATTATGGGCAATTCTTCACAAAAAAAGGAACAGGAAAAGCTTTTCGACGAATTGATTGAAATTAAGTTTCTTTACAAAACCAAAGAGAAAATCTGCAAAGAAACCAGCAAAGAAAGTATGGAATTCAGTAAAATGAAAGAAGAACTTTCGGTGCTAAAAAAGCGGATTAAAAATATTGAAACCAGCATTTCGGGGTTTGGCGAAAGTTTTTTCGATGTGTATGATTCGGAATTGGTAAAACCTTTAAGCGAAACGGATATTCTCATACTTCGGGATGAAATTAAAGAGGTGCGTAATTCGCTGGAAACAATGGGGAACAGATAAATTTCACCGGAAAATCATTTGTTGGAATTCTGCAACCGGGACTGCTACCAGCCACCACCGCCGCCACCGCCGCCGCCACCACCTGACGACCCGCCGCCACCGCTTCCCGATGATTTTCCGGGAGGTGTTGATGCGGCAGAAATAGCCGATGTAAAACTCCTGCCCAGATCGCTGCTGAAACGTGCCGGCGAAAATGCCACCGCAGAAGCAGTACCCCGGTACCACGCCGGTCGATACTTTTGTGTTTCCTGGAGTGAGTTTTTCAGTGCTTTTTCAAATTTTTTACCCCACTGATTTTCAACTCCCAATGCAATGGCAAAAGGCAACAGCGATTCAAAACGTTCAATGGTCATTTCAGGTTCGTGAAGGACATCAAGTTGGTTCTTTTCTGCAACATTCAAATGCATTTTAAATCCTTCAATATCGTCCATTACTGCTCTGCCCTTAACAGTGGGCGCTTTAATCAGATAGGTAAACAATATCACCAGGACAACAAAAAAGAACAACAAAATTAGCGGAACAGCAGCTGTGGGAGAAAATACAAATGACAGAATAACACAGATTATGGATGTGAGAATTCCGGCAATTAAATGTTTATGGTTGAAACTGAAATATTCGGGTTGTAGTTTTTTCTTAATCACCTCAAAAGCTTTGGTACTTGCTTTGGCAAAAACAGCATGGTTTTTATTGTCGAGCACAATGGTTATTCCTTTGGAAAACAACTCCGCCGAAAGCGCTTTTTCGTCATCGCTAAGCAATTCAAATTGGTCGGAAACACGCTCCAGCGTATATTTTTTCTTTGAATAATCAATCAGAATATGGCCTTTAACCGCCATATCTACAATTGCTGCAGACACCGTCCGTTGGGTTTGCCGGATTTTGTCCATTACAGCAAGTTCGCCCGGACTAAATCCCGGAGGAGGATCAAACTGCGGAAAAATTGTTTTTTTGGGCGGATCAACACCAACTCTCCGCCAGGTTTGGTAATAAACCATTGTTGCAATCAGCAGACTTATAAATGCAAACCCTACGTGAAAATTATTTTTTAAGAATGAAATCCATTTTTCTGCAGCAGTAGGTTCGTGCACAAATCCTTTTGGCCAGGCCACAGCAAAAGTAAGTTGTTCTTTGGGTTGCAACGTATTTTTAGTGGTTATTACAACCCGGTTCTGTTCTGAAATGATTTCGCAATCACAGGTTGTATTGCCGGCAAAACCTGAAAAGGCATCCATTTGAATCACATTTGCTCCATCTGGTAATTCAACAACCACGCTTGCTTCTTCAATGGGGAATGTCCAGTCGCCACCTATTGCATTAAAGTACAGCTCGTCAAACTCTTTGAAAAAACCAATTTGTTTGGATGTTCTGTAAGTCAGGGTATAAGTATAAATTCCAGAAGAAAGATATTGGTTTTTGTCGCCAATATAAACCACAACTCCGTTGGACTTTTCTTCAGTAAAATAGGGTTCCGGTTCGCCGTTTTTCAATACACTAACCACGTCAAAACCCACATTAAAACGGGTTCCAAGCTTATCGCTGTATTTTGTGGGAAAGCTCCGGTAAATCCCGCGTTTAATCTCGTTGCCTTCAGCCTGAACCGTAATGTCTTCCTGAACCAGCAAGTCGCCGCTTTCCTCTACTTTAATCAGTGAGTGATATGAAAGTATGCGTTCGCGGGCAGAACCAAAAACAGAAAAAAACACCAACACCCAAACGGTCAAAACTCTTTTCATAACCTGATATTAAAAATCAACAGAAGGCACAGCGCGTTCAGTTTCATCTTTAATATCAAAAAATTCCCGTTTGGTATGGTTAAATGCTTTTGCAACCAGTACAGACGGAAACTGCTCCACCAGAATATTGTAGTTTCTTACGCTTCCGTTATAGTATCGGCGTGCACGCTGTAAATCATTCTCAACAACAGCCAGTTCTTTTTGCAATTCCAGAAAGTTCTGATTGGCTTTAAGATCGGGATAGTTTTCAACCACGGCAAAAAGTCTGCCCAATGCCCCCGACAGACCAACCTCGGCTTCTTCCTGCTCTTTAACACTTTTGGCTTCAATACTTAAATTCCGCAACCGGGTAATATTTTCAAAAAGACTTTTTTCGTGTGTGGCATATCCCTGTACTGTTTTTACAAGGTTGGGAATCAGATCGTGACGTTTTTTTAGCTGAACGTCAATTCCACTCCAGGCTTCATCAACCATTGCACGTAATGTAATCAGTTTGTTATAGATAAAAATAAAATACCCAACGGTAGCGATAATCAAAACAACGATAACAATAGTCATATAAAGAGATTTTAAAATGAAATTTAAAGATAGACTTTTTTTTTCTTGAAATCAATAATGCCCTCAATCAGGATTTTGTTTTCAGGCCAGAAAAATAAAATCCTTTCCTTCGGAAAAATGCCGTTCCAGTAAACTTTTCCTGATCAATTCCCGCGCACCGTATTTCGCTACCATGGGCACAACAAAGATTTTCCCCGGCGAAGGTATTTCCGAATAATGCAATGTGGTTTTTTTGGTGGTTTTTCCTTCCACAATATCGATGAAACCTCTAATCTTTAGCCCTTCTTTTTCGAGCATCCGTGCCCGCTGCCGGGTTTTTCGGCCGGCACCCCACACCCAAATTTCAGGATGATGCAGGTTGTTTTGTTCCGACCATTTTTTGAAATAGGTTGCTTTTA
>CAZCPH010000445.1:0-1978 GCA_964500105.1 uncultured Mariniphaga sp.
AATGTGGTTGGCGAAGCTGTTTTGGTCAGCGTTAAACCCGGTTGCTGACTGCCCGGGATGGCTTCCACTATTTCCGTATCACTATCAGTTACAATGGAATTATTTGGTGCATTGCCTGAAGCTGTGGCAGTGTTTTCCACTTTGGCTGCATTCAAATCAGCCTGGGTGATTAAATAGTTTTGTGTAAATGTTTGCTGTATACCGGGAGCAAGGCTGGGAACTGTGGAATTCAAACCTGTCAGAGGGTCAGTTACGGAAATGTTAGTCAAAGTTACATTTCCTGTATTTTCAACTTCGATTGTATAAGTTATTTGCTGACCAATCGCACTGTAAGTTGTTGGTGATGCTGTTTTAGTTACTGTTAATCCGGGCTTTTGGATGGCATTTACCGTTTCGGAATCGCTATCCGATACTGCAAAATCTCCGGTTCCGTCTCCATTTGTGTCTGCAGAACCGGTTCCTTCAGCTGTATTTGTATAATATCCCCTATTCAGATCAGATTGCGTTACAACATAACTTGCCACATAAATCCAGCTTTCGTTACGATCCAAAATTCCATCATTGTTTCCATCACCGCTTTGGTAAGTCGGTCCAACAGTTACTCCGCTATCCGTTATCTCCGGATTGTAAACTTTCACATTGCCATCATTTTCCAAAGCAATCCGGTAAGTGATTGCATCACCAACTTCATCAAAAGTCTGACCTGAAGGATTAGGCGCTTTAGTTACTTCAACAGAAGGATTTTTAACTACAGATATGGTTAATCCAACTGTTTCTGAGAGACCTTCAGAAGTAATAACTACAGCTTCATAAATAATTTCTTCATTCATTTCAATATCTTCCTGTGTCACTTCATAAACAGCAGTAGTAATGCTTGATTCTGCTGGTTCCAGCGAATCTTCTTCTAGAGTAATCGTACCGATAACATTATCTGATATTTCAATTCCGGTTAAAATTTCCTCACCATTGTTGGTAACTGTGTAAGTAAAAGTAACCGTTTCGCCAGGTTGAGAAACGCTTAATTTGTCTGCTTCCAAATCGACGATTAACACATCGGTCTGTTGAACACCTTTTCTAAAATTACCATACTCACCCCTTGCGAATATCGGCACAGAATTCAAAAAAATTAAAAAAAATAGTAGCCCGAAATTTAATAAGAGACCTTTTTTACCGGTTTTGAACCAGAACCAAACAGTAAACGGGATTTTAAAAATATGCCGGAAACTTGTAACGAATCCTGACGAAAATCGCCCGGACTTAAAAAAATTCTTAGCTCTTATACTATTCATATTTAACAATTTACAAATACCAACACAACCACTGGGTTTGTTTACAAAATGTTTCAGGTAGTTTCATCTGTTTGCAGCAAGAAACACTCCGCAAAATCTTTTATAAATTACTAAGAATTTTTGTTTTTGTAATCTTTTTTTTGGATAAATGTCACGCAGGTTGCCTGAAAGACTCAACCGGGGAAATTGTTTCAACAGAAAAACAACATCAACTATTCGAACAATCCCGTATTTCCTTTCTGCCAGAGCGGCATCAGTTTTTCAACTGTTTCAGAATAGGTTTCAGCAACGTTTTCTGTTTCGTTCGGATCGGTTTGATGGTCGTACAACTCAACAACCGGTTCTGCATCCCTGAAATAGCGGGTTAACCGGTATCTTTCCGTTCGAAGAGTTATTCCATTTCTGAAGTATCCGTACGAAGCTTCTTCCCATTCAGCAAACGGATTGGTTATCAGCGGCAACATACTTTTCCCGTCGGTTTTATGAGGCATTTCCACGTTACATAAATCCATAAGAGTAGGATAAATATCAACCGTGCTTACTATCTTATCAATAGTGTTTCCTTTTGTTTTTCCCGGAATTTTGACAATAAAAGCACTTTTCAACGCCCGTTCAAAGATGGTATGTTTTCCCCACACCAGTTGATCTCCAAGGTGCCATCCATGATCGCCCCAAACAACAACAATTGT